>JAKSDN010000709.1 GCA_022360075.1 Kiloniellales bacterium
CCGTTGAAGGTCATGGCCATGCCGGGCCGCGCGAAGCGCACGGCCTCGCGATCGAAAGCGACGCCCGGCCAGCCGACGCGCGACAGCGCGGCCCTCAGCACGGCCGCGTCCGGCGCGCCGCGATGCCGCGACATCGCCTGCCAGAGCGGCTGAACCGTCGGATCGAAATGACCGCCGGTCGCGTCATGGACTTCGCCGCAAAGCCTCAGCAGCGCGAGGAACTCCGGCTCGGGTCTTGCCAGCCTGCCGATCCGGTTGAGGCGGGCGAGATCCGATTGCGGATCGTAGAGACTGAACAGCCGCTCCATCCGGCGCAGCGTCGCCCTGGCCGCACGCAAGGCGCGGGCCGCCTGCTTTTCGGGTCCGCGCAGCGTGATCTCGGCGACGGCACCCAGGGCATGACCACGCCAGCGCGTCGCCTGCGCGGCCTCGGGTCGGACCACGAGCGCGGCGGCGCAGATGGCGAGGAAGCGCCGCCGGCCGAGGCGTCCGGCCGTCATGCCGGGCTTCCCACCCGACCGGCGGGCACTCGGCCATCCCGCGGCCGGCGGGCTCGCGCCCTGTTGGCCAGGATCTGCGGCACGCACTGCCGCGGGTCGTCGTGGATCTTGACGCAGTCGAGGCATTGGAAGCACTCGGCGTAGTCGATCCGGCCCGACTTCTCGATCGCGCCGTATTTGCAGCGCACGCGACAGAGCTGGCAGGGCGTGCCGCACTCATGGCGCCGCGCGATCCAATCGCGACCGCGCAGCAGACCGCCGATGGCCATGACGGCACCGAGCGGACAGACGTAGCGGCAGAAGCCCTTGAACAGGAAGAGCCCCAGGACCAGCCAGGAGACTGCGTAGAGCACGTAGTACCATTCACGCAGGAAGTAGACGGTGATCGCGGTCTTGAAGGGCTCGATCTCGGCGAGGCTGTCGATCATCTCCGGCACGACGAAAACCGAGAGCACCAGGCCCGCGAGCAGCACGTACTTGAGCGCCTTCAGGCGCCGGTCCCAGCGCGCGCTCGGCTCGATCTGGCGCAGACCGAGCTTCAGGCCGATGTGATGGGCGAACTCCTGCAGCGCGCCGAAGGGGCAGAGCCAGCCGCAGAAGAAGCCGCGCCCCCAGAGGACGAAGCTCACGATCACGACCGCCCAGATCACCAGCGAGAAGGGATCGTAGAGAAGGAAGGCGAAGCTGCCGCCCTCGAGCGCCGTGCGCAGCACGCCGAGCACGGTGACGATCGAGAGCTGCCCCTGCCCCCACCAGCCGACGAAACCGACCATCAAGGCGAGGATGCCGAGCCGCAACGGCGTGAAGGCGCGGGCCGCCGCCAGCCCGTTCATGCGCAAGCCCAGCACGCCGACCAGACCGGCCAGGAAGAAGCCCAGGGCGGTCAGGTCGGCGGAGCGGTTGCGCAGTGCCTCGCGCCAAGGCGGAACGGGCTCGACGACCTCGGGACGGACGAAGAAGCGCGCATCGGTCTCGTGGGTAGCGGAGAAGGTCACGGTGCCGATGTCCGGCTGGAAGGAGCCATGCTCGCGCACGGCGAGCACATTGAGGCTCCAGGGCCGGGTCGGGTCGAATCCGAGGCGGCGGTCGGTGCGCAGGATCATCGCGGTGCCGTCCGGCACACCCTCGCCGAGTTCGACGAAGAGATCGGCATCGCGCAGGGCGACTGGCAAACCCTCCTGTTCGGCCGACAGCCAGTCCGGGCTCGTGTTGCGGATGAAATCCTCGGACACCAGGCCGTGACGCCCGGCGTCGATCACCAGGATCGGCTCGTCGTGGGGCGAGATGGCGAGAAAGTCCTGCAGCTCCTGCAAGGTGTCCTTGGCGAGCGCGGCCTGCGCGATCGACTTGGGCCCGATATCGACGACCCAGAGGTCGAGATAGCTGCCATCAGGATCGTCCAGTGCCTCCGCGTCGTCATCCGCCCACACGGTGCCGGCGAAGGCTTCCTGCACTTCGGCATTGGTGACGAGACGGCGTGTCGCCAGGCCCTGATCGACCAGGTCCTGCCAGCTCAGGGTCTCGTCATGGTCCGGATCCGGGTGCGCGGGCGGGCCTGTGGCGATGCCCTGCATCTTCTCGCGGACCACGGCCAGGGTGGCCGCGAGCACGCTCTCGTGGGCGATACGCACGCTCGCCGTCGCCTTCGTCACCCCATCCAGATAGACCAGCGAGGAGGCGCTGTCGGCCTGCCCGTAAGGCACACCGACCACCAGTGTCGAGGAGATGGAATGCCCGCGATACTGCTCGAAGAACTCGTGAAACGGCGCCTCGCCGAGACCGGAGACGAAGATCGGCTCGTTGTGCTCGATGAGCTGCAAGTCGAGGAAGCGCCCGTCGAGGTCGAGCATCACCAGGACATTGATCAGCGCGCCCGAAAAGCCCGGCAGGGGGGCCAGGGGCTTGGTCTCGAAGACGTAGCCGATCTCCGCGCCGCCGGAGTTCAGCAGCGACCAGACGCCCTTGTCGTTGACCGGCTCGCCGACGGAAAGCGGCGGCATGACCAGCGAGGCCAGATCCTCGCGCTCGAGCGTCTCGCCGGCCGCGCCCAGTGGCAGCGCAAGCGCCGCCAAGGTTGCGAGGAGTCCGAGAATGCCCCCGAATTCGCGCCGAAATCGTCCCATGTAGCCAGTCTAGGCGCTGCCCAACACGGCGGACATGCGACGATGGTCGCAAGCCTGCCCTCCGGCAGCGCCCGGCTGGCGAGGTAGGCCTTCTTACATGCTGAGGCTTTGCTGCCGC
>JAKSDN010000060.1 GCA_022360075.1 Kiloniellales bacterium
GTCATCTTCGACAGCTTCGCAGGGCTCGGTCTGCGCGCGACCGGCTCGCCGATTTCGGCGGCCGATCTCATGCGGCCGGGCTTTGTCGCCAATACCGGCTTCGTAGCCGCCGATCCGCTTCTGAAAGAGGTGAAGGAGCCCCTTGGGCCGATCGCGTTCTTCGAGAACTTCGTGCAGATCGCGGTGCTGATGATCGCCTGGATCATCGTGCTCCTCGCGTTCTTCATCCTCGCGATTCAGCTCTTCATCACCATCCTAGAGTTCAAGCTGACCACCTTGGCGGGCTTCGTGCTGGTGCCCTTCGCGCTCTGGGGCAAGACGGCGTTCCTGGCCGAGCGCGTGCTCGGCAACGTGGTCGCCGCCGGCATCAAACTGATGGTGCTGGCGGTCATCGTCGGCATCGGCTCGACACTCTTCGCCGCCTTCGCTGCGTCCTTCGCGAGCGGCGACATTACCATCGAGCAGGCGCTCTCCACCGTCCTCGGCGCGCTCGCCATCTTCATGCTCGGCATCTTCGGTCCAGGCATCGCCGCGGGGCTCGTCTCCGGCGCGCCCCAGCTCGGCGCGGGCGCGGTCGCAGGATCGGCTGCCGGACTGGCCCTCGGCGGCGCCGTGGGCGCTGGTGTCGCCATGGGCGGGGCGCGTGCTCTTGGCGCCGGAGCGAGCGGCGCCACGAGAGCGGCAGCCTCCGTGGCGGGTGGCGCAAGCGGTGCCTACGGCCTCGGACGCGCGGCCTCCGGCGCTTCGGGTGCCGCGGGCGTTGCAGCGGGACTCAGCGGAGTCGCAAAGGCCGGCGCCGGCGCGGTCGGACAACGAGTTTCGCGCGCCACGTCCGGCGTGCGCCAGTCCTTCCAAACGGGGCAGCGCGGCGCTTTCACCGCGACCGGCGGAACGCTCCCTGCCGGATCGTCCGCTTCGGCGTCCGCCGTTGAGGCGGCGACCAACGCGGCGCCCGGCTGGGCGCAGAAGCTCCGCCGCGAGCAGCGCCTTCGTGAAGGCGCGACCGTCGCCGCCCACACACTGCGCGACGGCGACCGGCCTGCGTCCGGCGAGAACCCCAGACTGAGGGATGACGAGTGATGTTCAAGCGTTCGACCACGACCTATGGCGACACGTCCGCGCCCGAGACGCCCTATCAGAAAGCGGCGCAGGTCTGGGATGAGCGGATCGGCTCGGCGCGCGTCCAGGCCGGTAACTGGCGGTTCATGGCGTTCGGTTGCCTGGCGCTCGCCATCGGGCTTTCCGGTGGAGTGGTCTGGCAGGCCGGTCGCAGCACCATCACGCCCTACGTGGTCGAGGTGGACACGCTCGGCGAGGTTCGGGCGGTGGGGCCGGCCACGGCGAGCTACGACCCAACCGACGCGCAGATCGCCTACCATCTCGCCCGCTTCATCGAGAACGTCCGCTCGCTGTCGATCGATCCCATCGTCGTGCGGCAGAATTGGCTGAGAGCCTACGACTACGCGACGCCACAGGCCGCCAATACGCTCAACGCCTACGCCCGCGAGAACGACCCGTTCTCCAATATCGGTCAGCGCACCGTCACCGTCGAGGTGACCAGCGTCGTGCGCTCGTCTGGCGACAGCTTCGACGTGCGCTGGCGCGAACGCGCATATGAGAACGGGGCGCTCGCCGGCACCACGCGCTACACCGCCGTCCTTTCCATCTTCCTGCAGGTGCCGCGCACCGAAGAGGCGCTCAGGAAGAACCCCCTCGGCATCTATGTCCACGGCCTCAATTGGAGCCGCGACCTCATCGCGGGAGAAAACGAATGAAGAAGATCCTTGTCCTGACCATGATGGCGTTTGTCGCCGCCTGCGCCGCGAAGCAGCCGCCACCAAAGATCAGCTATGACCCTGAAGACTTCGACGCCGCGGCCCTGACGGCAGAAGCGCCGCGGCCGGTCCAGATCGTCACGGTGCCCGAGCCGCTGCCGCTGCCGGGTCAGTTGAAGCGGTTGCCGAACAGCGAACCCCGTGTGGAGGACCATCGGCCGCCGGAAGAGCGGGTGACGGACGCCAACGCCGGCGCGGCCGTCGAGCCGAGCGCGGACGGTTACGTCAACGCCATCCAGGTCTATCCCTATACGGAGGGTGCACTTTACCAGCTCTATACGGCGCCGGAGAACGTCAGCAATATCGCCCTTCAGCCGGGTGAGGAGATCGTCGCCGTCTCGGCAGGCGACACCGTGCGTTGGGTCATTGGCGACACGGTAAGCGGCTTGGGCGCGACGGCGCGCGCCCATGTGCTGGTGAAGCCGATCGCCGAAGGACTCTCCACCAACCTCGTCATCATCACCGATCGGCGCGCCTATCATCTGGAGCTCACCAGCACGCCGGAGACCTATATGGCCTCGGTTTCCTGGCATTATCCGCGCGATGAACTCTTGGCGCTGACACGTCGCAACGTGGCCGCCGAGGACGCTGCCGAGCGCGTGATCGACAGCGGGCTAGATATCGACAAGCTCCGCTTCCGCTATGCGATCAGCGGCGATGAGCCGCCTTGGCGGCCGGTGCGCGTCTTCGACGACACCAACAAGGTTTACATCCAGTTCCCGGCCCGGCTCGACCAGGGCGAGGCGCCGCCGCTCTTCATCGTCGGTCCGAAAGGCGACAACCAGCTCGTCAACTACCGCGTCCGCGGCCGGTACTACATCGTCGACCGACTGTTCGCCGCCGCAGAGCTCCGACTCGGCGAGGACCCGCAGCAGGTGGTGCGCATCACTCGCACCGACGGGCGTCCGGCCGTCTCGAGCCGTGAACGGACGGACGAACTCACAAGTGACGACGGCGTGTTCCAGGTGGGGAACCACCGATGACGGGCGAACGTCGCGAAGAATCATCGAGTCCTGAGCCGCCGGCGCCGAAGATCGGTCCGGAGGAGCTGGCGCTTCGCGCCAAGCCCCGACCGGTGACCCGGATCAACCGCCGGGTGCTGATGCTCCTCTCCGGGACGGGGCTCCTGTTGATCTTCGGCGCGACCATCTTCGCCCTCGATCCACCGCGTCTCTTCGACCGCGGCGACGCCGGCCGCGAGCTGATCCGCACCGAGAACGCGCCGCGGCCCGAGGGCTTGGACGCCCTGCCGCGCGACTACGGCGACCTGCCGCGCCCACCGGTCCAGTTGGGTCCACCGCTTCCCGGCGATATCGGCCCCGCGGTCGTGGGCGCGGAGCGCGACCTCGGTATCGGGTCGCCGGAAGCGTTGCCGTTTCGTCCGAGCCCAGAGGATGACGCGGCGCGCGCCGAGCGCATCCGGCAGGCGCGCCTGGCTCAGCAAGGCCGCGAGGCCGGCGTCTTCTTTCAACTCACCTCCCGGACGGCGAGCGGCGCCCAAGCCGCCGATATCCCGACGCAGATATCGGCGTCACCGGACCGCAATCCCTTTGACGTCCTCCGCGCGGAGACGCCTGACCGAGGGCTCGGTCTCGATCTCCAGAACGATCAAAATCTGCAAGGCCGCAAGCTCGACTTCCTAAATCAGGATGTCGACGCGGACATCTACAATGCACATGCCCTCCAGGACCCGGCCTCGCCCTATCAGGTGATGGCGGGGACCATCATCGCCGCGAGCCTCGTCACCGGCATCAATTCCGACCTGCCGGGCCGCGTCATCGCGCAAGTGACCGAGAACATCTACGACACCGTGTCGGGCCGCTACCTCCTGATCCCGCAAGGCTCGCGTGTCATCGGCACCTATGACAGCGTCGTCGCGTTCGGCCAGGAGCGCGCGCTGGTGGTCTGGCAACGGATCATCATGCCCGACGGCTCGTCCGTCGTGATCGAGAACCTGCCGGCGACCGACACCGCCGGCTATGCCGGCCTCGAGGATGAGGTGAACTTCCACACCTGGCGGCTCCTGAAAGGCATCGTCCTCTCGACGCTGCTCGGCGTCGGCACCGAGCTTACCTTCGGCGACGACGAAGACGATCTCGTCGAAGCGATCCGCGAGTCCGCTCAGGACAGCGCCAATCAGGTCGGCCAGCGCATCACCGAGCGCAACCTCAATATTCAGCCCACCATCACCATTCGTCCCGGCTGGCCGCTCCGCATCATTGTCAACAAGGACGTGGTGCTCAGGCCCTACCGCGGATGAGGAGACGCAACATGACCCTCAAGCTCGACAAGCTCCCCGACCGCGAGGCCGTCAAGATCACCTTCACGGCGGACGCCGACCTCAAGGCGGCGCTCAACGACTATGCCGAGATCTATCGCCGGACGTACGGCCAGAAGGAAGGTGTTGCCGAGCTGATCCCCTTCATGCTGGAGGCGTTCATGAACGCCGATCCCGGCTTCAAGCGGGCGCGCAAGGAGCTCGAAAACGCACGCTCATCCTCAACTGCAACGCAACCGAAGGAGGTTTGACCCATGGCTACGATTGGAAGCTTCACCGCCGGAAAAGACGGCTACACGGGAACGATCCGGACCCTGACGGTCAACGTCAAGGCCAAGATCGTCGCCAACGATCAGAAGAAGAGCGAGGGCGCGCCGGACTTCCGGGTCTATGCCGGTCGCGCCGAACTGGGCGCCGCTTGGAAGGCCCGCAGCAATGGAGAGGAGCCCCGCGACTATCTCAGCGTCCAGCTCGACGACCCGAGCTTCCCCGAGCCGATCCGCGCGGCGCTCTTCGAAGAGGATGGTGCGGCGTTCTTGGTATGGAACCGGCGGGAGGGGTAGAGGATACCTCAGGATAAACGGTTGGAAATCAACCAAATTTAGGGAATACCCCTCTGTGACCGGCTTGCACGGTGTTTTCAGGCAAGTCTTGACAATTGTCGCTTAATAGGTATATATACGACAATTGTCATGGAGGTGAGTATGGTCGAATTCCATATTGTCGAGCAAGTGGCTCCGCCGCGCGTTCCAGGCTTTTCGAATGAGGAAGAACGCGCGATGCAGCGTGCTGTGATTGCCTTGTTTGAGCGCTGGGGACTGACTGACGCCGAGGCTTCGATACTACTCGGTGATATTTCCGCGCGCACGTTCCAGAGATGGAAGCAGGGGCAGTTGGGCCGGGTGAGCAATGACCTGGCAGCACGGCTTTCGAATCTTATGGGAATACACAAAGCACTACGCCTGCTCTTTGCAGAGAAGGAGCGTGGTTATGGCTGGATCAAGCGACCCAACGCGGCTTTGGGAGGCAAAAGCGCGTTAGACGTCATGCTCGGAGGGCAACTCACAGACCTGATGCGTGTGCGCCGTTACCTCGATACACAGCGCAGCCCTTGGTAAAGGTTAGCATGGTCGATGCGCCAACCAATCGCGTGAATTGGTCACGCTATATCCGCCTGATCAACTCGGCATATCCACCAATCGACCTTTTTGAGGATATCGCTGATCCCGCGGACTGGATGCTTCTCGGTGCGGCGGAGAGCAAGACCAATCCCCGCCACGCTGAAACGATCGGAAACCTGGACCTGATTCCCCCAGAACGACGGGTTGGCGGCGAGGGTGCTTCATACGTTATGGCCCCATTCACGCACTGTTCGCCTGACAAGCCGGGCCGCTTCCATGATGGCATGTTCGGCGCTTTTTATGCCGCTGACAGTTTTGAAACGGCAGTCGCGGAAACAGTCCATCACACTTCGATATTTCTGGCCGCGACTAATGAAGATCCTGGCTGGATTTCCGATGAGCGTGAGCTGATCGGCGTAATCAATGCTGACCTAGTTGACATTCGAAAAGGTGACTTCGATGCGCTACTAGATCCGAACAGCTACGTTGCATCGCAAGCCTTCGCTCGTGAGATTCGGCAGGAAAAAGGAGACGGTATCGTCTACCCCAGCGTTCGGCAGGCTGGAGGAGAATGTTTCGCCGCATTCTGGCCAGACGTCATGGAAGCACCAGTTCAAGGTCGACATATCAGCTACCATTGGAACGGAACGGATATCGATTTGATCCGCGAGTTAACTTTGAACGGTGACGGGCCAGTGTATCGCTTGGAACAGTGAAATGAACCGAGATCTAACACGGGAGAATCGTAAATTATCAAGTCATTATCAACGCGCATTAAGCCAGAGTCGTCAAAATACTAGGCACCCGAAATGAAACTCTCCAAAAGCAAGCTTTCGCAATATCTAAGAACCCGATGTGATCGCTCGCTCTATTTGTCGCTGCATTCAGAAGCGGAGCTTCGCCGCAAGACCCTGCCGGACCCGCTGACGTCGCGCCCTGGTGTGCGCCATCTCCGTGATTCCGGAATCGAGTTGGAGCGAGCTTGTTTCGGTCGTTTGAAACGCGCGTTTGAAGGTTTATGCATTGGCGACGAAGGCGAGCCTGATGGTCATTGGGGCAATGCGGAAATGCAAAGGGGGTTGAACGCCCTGGCCGATGGGCCGGCCTTTTTGATCCATCCGGAATATGAACTCGAACGGGACCGGGCTGTGTTCTTGGCCAATCTAGGCGTTCCGCAGGATGCGACCGCGACGATACCGACGCTTGGCGCGCATATTCCTGACATCGTCGCCGTCGATCTCGGCCCTGTGGGAGATCGCGGTGGGCTGGACTACTGGGTCGCGCCGAATGGCGACCGCATCGCCCTGGAAGATAACGAAACTCGTCGGCGGTTGACGGTGATCGACATCAAGCACGCCCAGGAAGCCAATACGAGTTATGAATCCGAAGTCGCGCTTTACGCGGTCGCCCTCGCTAATTGGCTCGAAGCGCGCGGACTAGAGACACGCTATTACGTGTCGGCCGACATGTGCTTGTGGACCAATGGCGGTGTTGCTGAAGGTCGGTTCGCCGAGCGCACAGATGACGCGGACGCCAGCCAAGCCGAACGCCTCGCAGCGCTGCGTGAAGAGTTGTCAACCATCAACGCGCCGATCTACTTGCAGGCGATCCGCCGTTTCATGTCCGAGCAATTGCCTGATGTGATCGCTGCTGGTGATGCCGATTTTGAAAGCCTGGACTGGCATGTATGCTCGCGCTGCAGTTCCTGCGACTGGCTTGGGCATCGCGATTGGCTCGGCAGCGACGACCGGGCCCGCATCGAAGCCAATCCCGACGGCTATTGTTTCCCGAAGGCCGCGGCAGACGAGCATTTAAGCCGGGTGCCGATGATTACGCGCGGCGCTCGGCGGGTCCTGGAGGCCGATCAGGTCTCCACCGTGTCGGAGCTCGTGCGGACCACAGGCGATGAGGATGTGTTTCGCAAACATACGGGGCTGAAAAGCGACCGCCGGTCCTTGCCGGCTCTTGCGAGCGCAATTGCGACCGGCGAGAGCAGTATCGATGAAGAGCGCGCGGATGGTGGGCTCGCGCGATATGCTGATCTCGATGTGTTTATCTCGGTGAATTTCGACGCCGGCGCCGGACAGTTAACGGGACTCGGTCTTGAGGGACGATTTCGACAGCATACGCCGTATGGCGAACAGTCGGACGTGCGCAGGACCTGGCAAGAGCAATGGATCGTTTCAGGGAAATCGGCGGCGTCGGAAGGCAGTTCGGTAAGGGCTTTTCTCAACTATCTCGCCGGCATCTATGATTGGGTGCGCGATGAAAATCCGCAGCGCGGTGGCGAGCATGCGTCGAGAACGACTGCGCAACTTATCTTCTGGGACCAGCGCCAATATGAGGAGCTGTGCCTTGCTGTAGGGCGGCATTTGCCGGCGATCCTCTATGGCGACGAAGAGCGTACGGTCAAAGCGCTGGTGTGGTTGTTTCCGCCGGAAGAGATTCAGGAACGCGACGCGATAGACGCAAAACGCCCCGGCGTCGCTTTTGTCAGCGACATTGTGCGCCGCCTCGTCCGCGCGCCGGCGCTGCACGAGCTGACCCTGTTCAATGTCGCCGAGCATTATCATTGGGGTGATGATTTTCGCGTACCGGATTCGTTCTACCGCGAGCCTCTGTCTGACGCGATCCCGCGCGAGCGCATCTATGAGATCTGGAGTGCGTCGGCGGCGGGCGATGGCTATGTGGTGCGCTGGGGCTCTGTCCTGAAGGATCTCAGCCAATTGATGGATGGGTTCCGGCGGACCATGCGCACCCAGACGGCTGGGTTGCGCATGGTGGTCTGGAGGGTCCGGCAGGACTTCGGCAACCGTTTAAAGGCGGCTGCGCCGCAGCTTGATTTGACGGTGCCACGCTGGGGCGCCGGCGTCGCATTCGAAGCGAAACTCTGGATTGCTTGGGCATCGTTTTGCAAAGCCTATGACGACTTGATGGCGCAGCGGGATTTCCTAAGTGACCCAGAGGAAATCGAAGCGCGCTATGAAGGCTTGCGGCTCGAAAGCTTGGTCGCTGAAGAGGCCGACGGATCGCTGACCTTTTCAGTGTCTCCGGACTCGCGCGATGCCAAAGTGCGCATCCCAGCGGGCTTTCTGTGTCTTTCGCTCGACGACACGCCTGGGTTTTTAGTTCAACGCGTCCGCCAGGTTGTGGAGGATGCGGACTTGCCGCTCCATCTGCGCGATCTCAGCTTTACTAACCGGCCGATGAGCATGGTCTTCAAGGTCAAGCTCGTGGATTTCGACCGGGAGGCGCTCCGAGCCCGGATCGAATGGGACAATTACTGGGACGACGAGAAAGACCTGCGCGCGGCGGTATTTCGTGCCCTGGGTGAGCGAGTGCGTCGGAATGTGACGATTGTCAGCTCGGCGGGGAGCAACGTCCAGGTGCGCCGCCTCACGAACACGCTGCGCGCCATCAGCAATCCCGCTATCGCGCAGCCGACGGAAGAAACCTTAACTGCGCTTGGGAAACGCGGCTCGCGGATCCGCGCGGGCGCGGCCCCGATGACGCCCGCGGCTGCTGCCCTCTGGGACAGCGTGAGCCTAAACACCGAACTGGCGCGTCTACCCGCGGATGCGGACGCTATAGCGGAGGCGGCAGCTGCGTCTTCGACGCCGCCCCTCAACACCTCTCAACGCAGCGCCATTGCCAACGCCGCGGCGAAACGATTGAGCGTAATTTGGGGGCCTCCCGGCACCGGCAAGACGCAAACTTGTGCGGCATTGGTTCACCAACTCGCCAATCATGAAGCGGCGCGCGGCGCCGCACGCACTTTCAACATTCTTCTAACCGGGCCGAACTATAAGGCGGTGAGCGAACTCGCCGAGCGGGTGATGCGGCGTATGGCAGGTGACGCAACAGCAAACGCAAATTGCTACATCATTCATCGCGAAGACCGCGAGGACGAGTTCGTCTTGCCCGAGGAAACCGGCTCTAGCTTTACCATTGAGATGACCCTGGCAGATCGTCGCGCTCCGATCTTTGTTGAGATGATGGAAGCCCTTAACGGTGGCACCGGCGTCAACATCGTCGCCGCAGTTGCGCATCAATGTCCTCGCATCACCGAACAGGCCGCGAAGCTTTATGATGATGAGGATGTCTTGCGACCGCTCTTCGATTTCGTGCTATTCGATGAAAGCTCGCAGGCCGATATGGCGATTTCGATCCCACCGCTCGGTCTGTTGCGGGACGGGTTTCAGTTGGTGTTGGCTGGCGATCTGTTGCAGATGCCGCCTGTCGCGCGCTGCGATCCGCCCGTGGGCGCAGAGTTCCTAGTCGGCAGCATTCAGAATTATTTTGTCACCCGGTTTGGGATCGAGCAGGAAGAGTTGCTTACGAATTATCGGTCAGCCGATGAACTTGTTCAGTACATCAAAGGACTCGGTTATCCGACGGGGCTGGCAGCGGCGTTTCCGGATGCGCGATTGGCACCTCTTAGCGATCCGGCCGATCAAGCAGGGAATTGCGCGCTCAACGATCTTTGTTGGTCTGACGCGTGGCCTCAGGTACTGGCACCAGAGAAACGCATTGTCGCCATCACCTATGATGACGGTGTGTCCGGCCAGGCGAACCCGTTCGAGGCGGATATGGTCATCTCGCTCGCCTTCTTGTTAAGGCAAACGATATCGGCCAAGCTCGCCGATCACAATGATCGTGGCGAAGACGGCCCTTATGATGACGAAACTTTCTGGCGCGTTGGCGTTGGCGTCGTGACGCCTCACCGGGCGCAGCGCGCGATTGTGGTCCGCAAACTGCTAGAGGCGTTTCCGGACACGGACCCGGAGTTGATCGAGAACGCTGTCGATACAGTGGAGCGTTTCCAGGGCGGCGAACGCCACACCATCATCGTTTCTTTCGGCGTCGGCGATCCCGATGTGATCGCTGGCGAAGAGAAGTTCCTTATGCAATTGGAACGAACCAATGTGGCGGTGTCACGGGCGATGGCGAAATGCATCGTCTTGCTTTCGGAGGATGTTGCCGGGCATATTCCAACAGACCGAGACGCAATCGAAACCGCCCATGCTCTAAAGGGCGTCGTCGATGAATGGTGCAAGGACAGGATTGACGCTACGGTGGTTTCGGCGCATGGGTTCGAGCGCGCCATCGCCGTGCGAACGCGGCCAGCGTCAGATGAGGCGTAAATGCGCGTCGAATTCGGTTTCGGCGGTGTCGGGATCGCGCATTTGCGCCGCCTGTCGACGGCCCTTCGAGGCGGTCGACGCGCATTTCGTATAGACTCGTTTCCAGTCATATTTGCTTTCTTCAAAGGACTGGAACAAAAGCTCGCGCGCATCGATCTTGCGCGACGGCAGGACGCCAAAGCGCACAAACATATGTAAATTATCGCCTGCATGCGCGCCGATCCGATCCCAGACTTTCGCGAGGCCTTTGGCGAAGACGTCAGGTGATGAACTTGGCACGCGTCCGTCATCGCTGTAATCGACTGTGTCTGGTCCTCCAACAAACCAATTGCGCAGCCATTGATCGGGCACATAAGTGCGCATGCCGTAGTATGGCGGTGATGTGACGACCGCGTCGATGCCGGCGGGGGCGTATTTCCAGGTGGACGGCTCGCCGGCGTCGCCGTGGACGACGTCGGCGAGCCTGGTCTCTTGAAAGTGGAAGGCCGGTGAACGGAACACGTGATTGGCCTTGCGCTCGATCGCGGCGAGCACATCGATCTTCGGCGCTTTCATATCGCGCTCATTCCAGAACCGAATGGCGTAATCGGGTTTCGGCGCGAAGGTGCGTTGCATCTGATTCGAAAGATAGCTGCCAACGCCGGTGACGGGGCCGTGCAGGACACCCATCACGATGGCGCGCAGAATCGCTGCCTCGGGCGATGCATCGGCCAACAGACCCATTCGCAGGACGCAAATCTTTTTGAGGACGCTAGGCTTGTAAGCAAGCCGCCAGAAGCGTCCGTGCGGCAAGTCGACATCATCAGAACGCTCCAAGAGCTTGCGCGCGAGATCGAGGACATCGCTTTTCGAAGCGGTGGCGAGCTTCGCTTTGGATATGGCGACGGCGACGGGGGAGCAGTCCACACCAAAGGTTTTGCGCTGTGTGGCGCGCGCCGCGTAAAGGGTTGTGCCGCGCCCACAAAAAGGATCGACGACGATTCGCGCATCCGGAACGCGACTCAGCGCACTTAAAGGGAATTCGAGTGGGAACATCGTAAAATAAGGACAGATCGCGTTGAGGGAATGACGCGGATCGTACGCTGCCGGAAGTGGCATGGGCTGGGTCTCTATCCTCTTTGCATGGCTGTGCTCAAACTCCACTAGCGCTGCAACCTCTTATCTCAGAAGTAAACTACTGTGGTGGTAAATGAAAGCGCGGCCGGTGTCCCGCAGTGGTTACCCGCCGCGGCATTTCCAATAATGATCATTTTCTCGACTGCTCAATCGTTAGTTCGCCACCATTTGGCCTGCAGCATATTCATTACTGATATCGTTGATTGCAGGTCCTCGGATCCAGCAATTTCAGCGGGCGATGCTATGTCGGGTTGGCTTTCGACGTCACCGCTGCCGTTTTGCCTACTTATCGCGTCATTGCCAACCATCTTGTTTGTGAGCAACTAGGAGGCGGCGGCTGACATCGATATCCCGTCAGCGATCCGATCGGCTGCCGACTTGATTGGATCATTCGCTAGATGTGCGTAGCGGGCGGTCGTCTGGATTTGTGAGTGCCCCAACAGCTTTCCGATCATTGGCAGGCCTTCGCCGACAATCAGGCCACGGCTGGCAAATGAGTGCCGAAGGTCGTGGAGCCGCACATCGTCGAGACCAGCCGTTTTTCGAATGCGTCTCCAGGGATGCTGAAGATCTGTGAGGCGGCCTCCGGGCTTCTTTCCTGTAATGACGAACTCGTTGTCCTCAAGCTTGGTGATCGCCTTGAGCCGGTCAATCGCCGCCGTACCGAGATGAACGGTCTTGGCACCCGTTTTGGAGTCGGGCAGGCGTAGCTCCTTAGCTTCGAGATCAACAAAGTCCCACTTCAAGGTCATGATCTCATTCAGCCGGCAGCCCGTCAGCATCAGCAGCCAGATCGCATTGATCGCTGACTGGGTTTCAGTCTTTTCGGCCTCAGCTTTGCGGAGCGCCTCGCCGAGCCGCTTATACTCTTCGTCGGAAAGAAAACGCTCACGCTTTTCCTCTTTGTA
>JAKSDN010001390.1 GCA_022360075.1 Kiloniellales bacterium
CTCGCCGTTGACGTCGATGACCACGCTGGCCGCGATGCTGTTGGGCTGCGGCGCCTGCCCGTCGGGCACGACCAGGTCCTGCAGGTTCGGGTCGGCGCTGAAGTCCAGATTGGCGCTGAGATAGGGGAAATCGCTGCCCTGGTAGGTCTGATCGCCGAGGTCGATCTGTCCGCGCAACTCGCCACCCTGGTTGTCCTGGGTGTGCAGGTTGATGTAGAGGCCGTCGGCCAGCGCCTGCGCGGCCTCGGCATCCTCGAGCTCGAACTGGCCGCCGAAGCGCCCGGAGCCGTCACCGTTATCGATCACCGAAAGGTTGCCGAGGATTCCACCGTTGACACCGGCCGCCCCCAGATGGACGTGCACGGCGCTCTCCGGATTGCCGAAGCGGTCGTCCCCGCCGACGTTGAAGAGATCGCTGGTCAGATCGCTGAACTCGCCGGAGACGAACAGGATGTTGCCGTTGAGAGCCGCGCTGAAGCTGCCCTCCGCGGGCGTATCGGGCACATTGCCGACTTCCTGGGATTCCTCGATCGCGGCACCGAAGACGAAACTCACGTCGGCGTCCGGCTCGAGGAAGCCCTCGACCACGCCGGGTCCCTGATCGAACTCGTGGTTGCCGAAGGCGATCGCCTGGAAGCCGAGCTCGTTCTGGATCAGGATATCGCCGCGGCCGACCGCACCGAAGACCTGCTCGCTCGCCGAGAAGAAGACGCCCGGGATGACGGCGTCGCCGGAAGAGAGGAACAGCGTGTTGTCGAAATCGTCGGCCAGCGCATTGAGCACCGCGGAGAAGCGCGGGGCATCGTCGAGCGCCGGAATGCCGGCCTCCTGGTCGGCGGCGTGCAGGAGCTGCAGCGTGAAGGGCGAGAAGTCGAAGCGCGCCACGAGCGGCTCGTGATCGCTCGCCGTGCCCTCGTCCGCCACGTTGCGGTCGGGCTCGATGCGCGGGAAGTCGACGTTGGTGTGGACGTAGTCGAGCTCCGCGCGGTTGACCAAGTTGTCCGAGACGAAGACATGGTCGAGAGCCTGGGAGTTGCCCTCGAAGTTGAAGCTGTAGGTGTCGTCGGTCTCGACGCTGTCGATCAGGTTCGTGAGCACCTTCTCATTGCCAACTCCCGGCAAGAACTCCGCGAGCTCGTCGGTGAACTCGAAGGTGTTCATGTCGCCGAGCACGACGATGTTCGCCTCCGGGTCGGTCGCGAGCAGGCCGTCGACGAACTCGTTGAGCGTCTTGGTCTGGGCCTCGCGTTCCGCCTCGCCCGCCTGGATGAAGGGCTGGGTGTTGCCGTAGACCGGCGAGGAGCCGAAGCGCGACGAAAGGTGGTTGTTGATCAGCGTGATCTGCTCGCCGTTGAAGTCGAAGGTCGCCAGAAGGGGATCGCGCGTGCCGTTGAAGGCCGTCGGATCGCCGACGCCGGCCGCGGTCAGCGCGCCCTCCGTGAGCGATTCGAAGTCGACCAGGCCGACACGGTCGGCGTTGTAAAGGTAGGCGTTGCGGATGTTGCCGCCGGGCACGCCGCCGCCGCTGTCATCGACCGGATCGACATTGACGAGCTGGTAGGTGAGGCTCGGGTCGATCGCGTTGATGGCGTCGATCAAGGCCTGCAGCGTCGCGACGCCGTCGACCACCGTGCTGCCGGTGCCGCCGTTGGTGCCGTCGGCGTCCTGGATCTCCTGCAGGGCGATGATGTCCGGTGAGCCCAGGTTGTTGACGATCTGCTGGGCGATGAGATCGCGCTGCGCGTCGTCGGTGGCGAGCGGGCTCAGGTTCAGAACGTTGTAGCTGGCCACGGTCAGCTCGTTGTCCGAGCCGGTCAGCTCGGTGACCTCCTGGGTCAGCGTCGAGGGTACGTTGACCGTCACGTCGCTGGTCGCCAGGACCTCGTAGTTGCCGAAGCTGTAGTTGACCACGCCGGTGACGTCGTTGAGTTGATCACCGACCTGGATGAGGGGCTCGTCGGCGCCCGGGAAGAGCGTCGAGTCGAACTGGATCTGCACGCGCTCCGGGTTCTGGTCGCCCTGGTTGTTGACATCGGGCTGCAGGTCGATGCCGCCGCGGTCGTTGATGGCGTCGGCCGGCGCGACGTTCGCGCCGTTGTCGGTGAGGGTCCAGACCTCGCCGTTGGTCGAGGAGGAGCTGAAGGTGCGGATCTGGGAGATCGCGACCGGATCGTCGATCGTCACCCGCATGCCTTCGAGGCTCTCGAAGAAGTCGATGCCGTCGGTCTCGGGATCGAA
>JAKSDN010000840.1 GCA_022360075.1 Kiloniellales bacterium
GAAGTCCTGACCTCCGCGGAGTTCTGCAACCCGCATCGCAGGATCGCCCACCTGCTGACCATGTACGGCTTCCTGGTCTACGTGATCACGACCGCCATCATGGTGTTCGGATACCCGACGCCCGCCACGCCGACGCCGGCCATCTGGCCGCTGCTCTGGACGCTCGGCGCCCTGTCGGTGTGCGGCGGCGGTTACTGGTTCTGGTTCTTCATCCGGGTCGACGTCGCCGCCGAGGGCAACTCGCCCTTCCGCTTCATACGCGCCGACCTCTTCATCGTTTCGCTTCTGGCAAGCGTGACCTTCGGCCTGATCTGGGCCGGCTTGCAGGCGGCGGGCGCTGCCGAAGACTTCCGGCTTGTCGGCTGGGGCCGGCAGGTTGCTCCGGGAGCCGTTGGCGTCCTCCACCCGTTTCTGGAAGGCCGCCGCGGGCTTGAAGAACATGTGCGAGAACTTGGACCAAGGAACGGAGCCGAAGAGCAGCGTCGTCGCGATCAGGTACAGAGCGAGGAACAGGCTGGTCAAAGAGCTGCCGGCCGACTGCAGCCAGGCCCAGAGCAAGCCCAGCGTCACGCTCGCGAGCAGCGAGAGGATGAAAAGGTCGGCGCGGATGATCCGGAACGGCGAGTTGCCCTCGGCGGCGACGTCGACGCGAATGACGAACCAGAACCAGTATCCGCCGCCGCAGACCATCAGCGCCCCGAGGTTCCAGAGCAGCGGCAGGATGGCGGGCGTGGGCGAGGCGGGCGTGGCGTAGCCGAACACCATGATGGCGGTGGTGATCACATAGATCAGAAAACCGTACATCGTCAGGAGGTGGGCAATCCGGCGCTGCGGGTTGCAGAACTCGGCGGAGGTCAGGCCCTCCACGACCGCGGTTTGGACCGCCATGGAGACCATGTCTCCACTGCTGACCGGCTGCGTTCCCTTGCTCTTGGCCTTCCGCCAGTTGTCGAAGAAGTACTTGGCGCTTCTCTTGTGAGCGATGTCGTACAGCGTGCCGCCTGCCACCAGGAGGATCATGACGACGACGTAGGTCTGCATGACGGCGGGCGATATGGACGCGGAAAGCTCAGCGAAGGGATTGCTGGTGAACATTGTGCTACCCGAATGTTAGGCAGTTGCTGTCAGCGCAAGGATCGATGGCACGGTTGCCCAAACACTCGGCCCTGGCACAGAATTTGCGGCGGCGTGGGCAAGAGTGGCAAAAGTCCGGGCCGCGTTGGCCGTATCGAGCAAAGGTGGCGCATTCCGGTCTTGGCTGCAGCGCTGGCGTGCGTGCTTCGAGACGCCCCTTTGGGGCTCCTCAGCATGAAGAAGGCCTTTGCTGGCATCAAGATTGCTCCTCATGCTGAGGAGCGCTCGACAGAGCGCGTCTCGAAGCACGCAGGCTGTTTGTCCAGCGCTCCAAGCCTCTTGTCGTTCCTGTCGCAGAA
>JAKSDN010000105.1 GCA_022360075.1 Kiloniellales bacterium
ATCTGCACCGCCGCGTCGGGCTCCAGGCCGGCGGCCTCGCGCGCCAGCTCGAAGGCGCGCCAGAGGCCGCCCAGCTCGTCGACCAGACCGAGGTCCTTGGCGTCCTCGCCGCTCCAGACCTGGCCCTTGGCGGCGGCCAGCGTCGCCTCGCGGCTGAGGCCGCGGCCTTCGGCCACCTTGGCCGTGAAGTCGCCGTAGATCTGATCGAGGGCGACCTGTAGGCGGCGCCAGCCTTCGGGCGTGAAGTCGTCGTTGGGGCTCCAGAGCGCCGCGTTGCGTCCGGCCCGTACGCCGTCCCAGTTGACGCCCAGGTTCTCCCACAGCTCGGTGAAGACGAGCTTGCCCGAGACGACGCCGATCGAGCCGGTGACCGTGCCCGGCTGGGCGACGATCTTGTGCGCCGGCGCGGCCACGAAATAACCGCCCGAGGCCGCGAGGTTGCCCATGCTGACGATGACCGGCAGCCCGCGCTCGCGGGCGCGCTGCATCTGGCGCCAGATGACGTCGGCGGCGACGTAGGAGCCGCCGGGGCTGTCGACCCGGAATACGACGGCCTCCACATCCTCGTCCTCAATCGCTTCGGACAAGGCCTCGGACACGGTATCCGAACCCATGGCCGAGCGACCGAAGACGGGATCGTTCTCGCTGCGATCGAGCACGACGGGCCCCAGGCCATAGACGAGGGCCAGGGCCGGGCCCTCCGGCTCGTCGCGCTCGCGCAAACGGTCGTAGTCTGCCAGGGTCAGGACTTCCGGCTTGCCGCCGGACTCGCCCGCGCGCTCCAAGGCGTCGTCGCGCACCTGATCCCAGTAACCGAGGCTGTCCACCAGGCCGAGCTCGCGTGCCTCGCCGGCCAGGTAAGGCGCCCCGTTGATCAGGGCGATCGCCGCGCCGCGGTCGCTGCCCCGGCGCTGCGCGATCGCCTGGCCGACCTGGCCCAGCCAGGAGTCGACGAGCTGCTGCAAGTTCTGGCGCTGCGCGGCGGGCAGGCGCGAGTCGGTGAAGGTGTTCATCGCGCTCTTGTATTCCTCGCGCTGGTCGAGGCTGGGCTTGATGCCGATCTCGTCCAGGGTCTCGCGCAGGAAGGGCGACTCCAGGGAAAAACCGGTGACCCCGAGCTCGCCCGAGGGCTGCAGCCAGATCTGATCGAAGGCGCTGGCCAGATAATAGTGCAGCGTGCCGCGGGCACCGGTGCCGAAGGTCTCGGCGAAGGCCAGGGTGAACTTGCCCTGCTCGCTGAAACGCGCCAGGGCCGCGCGCAGCTCCTGAACCTCCGAGAAAGCGACCTGACCGCGGCCCACGCGGACCAGCAGGCCCTTCACCCGCGGATCGCGCCCGGCCGCGTCGAGCGCTTCGAGGCCGGGGCGCAAGGCCAGGACGTCGCCCAGCGAAGCGCGCGACAGCACGTTGTCCGGCCGCGTCTCGATCACGCCCTCGGCGAGGTCCACCGTCAGCACCGTGGCCTCGGGAATCTCCTGGGCCCGCTCGTCCCAGGGCACGGGCTCGCCGCGCGAAACGAAGATGCCGACGGCGACGGCGGCCGCCACGATCAGCAGGCCGACGGTGGCGAGGATGCCGACGAGGCACTTGAGGATGAACAGGATCAGGCGCATGGCGGGCTCGTCCGTCTTCTCTGTCGTCGGGGCTTTGCTTGTCCTCGCACCGGTTGGCTAGCGCGTCCGCCTCAGGTCAGCGGTATGCCGCAGGCTTCCAGCATCTTCGGGATCACCCGCTCGTTGCCGGCCAGATCGAAGTCCGCCGTCACCCAAGTGCCGTCCGGCGTCGTGGCCTGAACGACGAGGCGCGAGGCCGTGGCGATCCGACGGGTGATCCGGCTCGACTCGCCGCCGCGCGGGACCTGGATCGAGCCGACTTCGAACAGCGGCCAGTCGGTGGTCTGTAGGTCTTCGTTGTCGAAGGCATAGCGTACCTGGGGCTCCGGCGCCAAGGGGGCCGGGACGCCGCGGTCTTGCGGGAAGACGACGAGCACTTTTTCGATCCGATTGCGCACGCAGCCGACTTGCAGGGCTTGTCGGTTCGGCATATCGAGGATCGCGTAGTGAATGTCACCGCCCCATTCCTCGGGGCGTTCTGTGAATTCCTCGATCCACTGCGGTCCTTGCGCGGTTGCCGCGCCGCAAAGCGCGACGAAGACGACGATAGCGGCCAGTGTCCGGCTCATGTTTCTGCTCCATGTCTTGCCGACGCCTCCAATCCGGTGACCGGGCGCCGAAGTCCCTCGAAAGCTTTCCTTTTTTGCGGCAAAGATGCGGACGGCGCAGGAGTCCTCGGCCGTCGATCAGCGTTGCCGAGCCTTGCCGATGAGATAGGCTTTTCGAGACAGGGAAGCGAGCGAAAAAAATGCGACGCAAGGCCCGGCGCGGCGGTGGCAGACAGCTTGAGCTGACGATCGAATCGATCGGCGGCCGCGGCGACGGCATCGCGCAGCTCGACGATGGCCGGCGCGCGCGCCCGGTCTTCGTGGCCGACGCGCTGCCGGGCGAGCGGCTGCGCGTGCGCATCGCGGGCGAGCGCAGCGGCGGTTACAAGGCCGAGGTCCTGGAGCTGCTGTCCGCGGCGCCCGAGCGCGTCGCGCCGCCCTGCCCGCACTTCGGGTCCTGCGGTGGTTGCAGCCTGCAGCATTGGAACGACGGCGCCTACGCCGCCTGGAAGGCCGCCCTGCCGGCCGCGGCCCTTGCGCGGCGCGGGCTCGATCCCGGCGAGGCCGGCTTCACGGTGGAGCCATTGCTGCACATCGCGCCCGGGCGCCGCCGGCGGGCCAGCCTGGCCGCGACGCGGCGGCGCGACGGCACGGTCCGGCTCGGCTATCACGGCCGCGACAGCCATGAAGTCGTCGACCTCTCGACCTGCCTGCTCCTGACGCCCCGGCTTGTCGAGCTACTGCCGGGCCTGCGCCCGTTGCTCGCGGCCGTGTTGCAGCCCGGCGAAGCGGTCCAACTCGTGGTGACGGATACGCAGAGCGGCGTCGATCTGCTTTGGGTCGGATCCCGCCCGCTGGGCCTGGAGGCGCGCGAGGCCCTGGTCGCCTTCGCCGAGCGGGCCGACCTGGCTCGTTTGTCCTGGCGGCCGCCGGAAGAGACCGGTCCAGCCGAGCCGCTGTTGGTCCGGCGGGAGCCGCTCATGACCTTCGGCGGCGTCGCGCTCATCCCGCCTGCGGGCGGCTTCCTGCAACCGACCGCCGAGGGCGAGGCGGCGATCGTCGATGGGCTCCGGCGTCATCTGCCCGACTCGGCCGAGCGGCTCGCCGATCTCTACGCCGGCTGCGGCACCTTCAGCCTGGCGCTCGCCGGCGGCACGACCGGCCGGCGCGTCCAAGCGGTCGAAGGCGATGCCGAGGCCTCGGCCGCGTTGTCGCAGGCGGTCAATCGGGCAGGGCTCGCCGGGCGCGTCACCGTCGAGACCCGGGACCTGGCGCGTCGGCCGCTCCTCACCGACGAGCTCTCGGTCTTCGACGCGCTGGTCTTCGACCCGCCGCGCGCCGGTGCCCGCGAGCAGGCCGCGGAGATCGCCCTGTCGTCCGTGCCGTGCGTGCTCGCGGTCTCCTGCAACCCCAACAGCTTCGCGCGCGATGCCCGGATCCTGGTCGACGGCGGCTATCGGCTGCGTGCGGTCACGCCGATCGACCAGTTCCCCTGGTCGGGTCATCTCGAGCTGGTGGCGTCGTTCGAGAAGTAGCGGCCGGACGCTCAGAGCCCACACTGGGCCCGGTGGCGCAGCAGGTGGTCGGCCAGGACGATCGCCATCATGGCCTCGCCCACGGGTACGGCCCGAATGCCGACGCAGGGGTCGTGGCGGCCCTTGGTACTGATCTCGGTCTCGGCGCCGCTGCGGTCGACGGTGCGCCGCGGCGTCAGGATCGAGCTGGTCGGCTTGACCGCGAAGCGCACGACGATGTCCTGGCCGCTCGAGATGCCGCCCAGGATGCCGCCGGCGTTGTTCGACAGGAAGCCGACACGGTTGCCGGCATTGCGCATCTCGTCGGCATTCTCCTCGCCGCTGAGGGCCGCGGCGGCAAAGCCGGCGCCGATCTCCACGCCCTTGACCGCGTTGATGCTCATCATGGCCTTCGCAAGGTCGGCGTCGAGCTTGTCGTAGATCGGCTCGCCGAGGCCCGCCGGCAGGCCGCTGGCCACGACCTCGACCACCGCGCCGACGGAGGAGCCCTGCTTGCGCACCTCGTCCAGGAAGCCGGCCCATTCGGCGGCGGCGAGCGGGTCAGGGCTCCAGAAGGGGTTCTGCTCGCATTCCGCCCAGTCCCAGCGGCTGCGGTCGATACGCCTCGGGCCGACCTGGATCAGGGCGCCGCGAATTGCCGGCGGCTCGTCCAGCAGGTGGTCCAGCAGCTTGCGGGCGACGCCGCCGGCGGCGACGCGCATCGCCGTCTCGCGCGCGCTCGAGCGGCCGCCGCCGCGATAGTCGCGGATGCCGTACTTTTCGATATAAGTGAAGTCGGCGTGCCCGGGCCGGAACTTGTCCTTGATGTCGCCGTAGTCCTTGGAGCGCTGGTCGACGTTCTCGATCACCAGCGAGATCGGCGTCCCCGTCGTCTGGCCCTCGAACACGCCGGAGAGGATCTTCACCTGGTCGGGCTCGCGGCGCTGGGTGGTGAAGCGCGACTGGCCCGGGCGGCGCCGGTCGAGCCAGTGCTGGATATCGGCCTCCTCGAGCGGGATCAGTGGCGGCACGCCGTCGACCACGCAGCCGATCGCCGGGCCATGACTCTCGCCCCAGGTCGTGAAGCGAAAGCTGTGACCGAAGGTGTTTCCAGGCATGGACCTTGACCGGGCGGCGCGGGGAGGAGCACCCCGAGGGCCGCTAGGACCTCACGATTGCTGGGTCAGGCCGCGCAGCAGCTCCGAGACCTTCGGGGCAGAGTCGACCGCCATCATGCCCACGGTGTGGAAGCCGCAGTCCACGTGATGGACCTCGCCGGTGACCGCAGCCGAAAGGTCGGACAGCAGGTAGAGCGCGGCCGAGCCGACCTCGTCGGTCTTGACGTTGCGCCGCAGCGGCGAGTTGTACTCGTTCCACTTCAGGATATAGCGGAAGTCGCCGATCCCCGAGGCCGCCAGGGTCTTGATCGGGCCGGCCGAGATCGCGTTGACCCGCACGCCCTGCCCGCCGAGGTCGCTCGCGAGATAGCGCACCGAGGCCTCGGGCGCCGCCTTGGCCACGCCCATCACGTTGTAGTGCGGCATGACGCGCTCGGGGCCGAAATAGGTCAAGGTCAGCCGGCTGCCGCCCCGCGGCATCAGGGCCATGGCGCGCTGGGCCACGGCGGTGAAGGAATAGCAGGAGATATCGAGCGAGCGCACGAAGTTGTCGCGGCTGGTGTTGAGGTACTGGCCTTTCAGCTCTTCCTTGTCGGAGTAGGCGATGGCGTGGACCACGAAGTCGAGCGTGCCCCAGGCTTCCTTGACCCCCGCGAAGGCCCCGTCGATGCTGGCATCGTCCGTGACGTCGCAGGGAAACACGAGCTCGGAGCCGGCCGAAGCGGCGAGCGGGCGCACGCGCTTCTCGAGCGCCTCTCCCTGGAAGGTGAAGGCCAGTTCCGCGCCGTGTGCGTGCAGGGCCGAGGCAATGCCCCAGGCGATCGACCTATCGTTGGCCACACCCATGACCAGGCCGCGTTTTCCGGCCATGAGCGGTTGCACGTCGGTCATTCCGTCCCTCGCCTTTCCGGTACCGGCCGCGGTGCGGGCCGATACAGATCATAAGCAATCGGAAATTCGATAAGCGACGGACATTCCTGTGTCCTTCGGCTTCCGACTCCCGCGCTTTCGGGTCCCGTGCCCCCTTCGGAGCGCGCATCCTACACGATAGCCGGGTCCGGTCAATTCCGCCGCCCCGCTAGGCCCGGCCGCGGAACCCTCGCCCAAAGCGTTTGTTTTGCTTATGCTTTGGGCCATGGCGATCACGCTCGACCAACGCCTGGTGCGCCGCTTCGAGGCCTGGCGCGATCCGGCCGCCAAGGCGGCCCTGCTCGGCCGCTTCGTCGGCTATGCCATGAAGCGCTTCATGGCCGACGGCTGCCCGCGACAGGCCGCCGGGCTCGGCTACATCTCGCTGCTCTCGATCGTGCCCCTGCTCGCCATCGCGCTCGGCTTGCTCTCGGCCTTTCCGGCCTTCGAGAGCATTCGCGTCGAGCTGCAGTCGATGATCTTCACGAACTTTCTGCCGGGCACCAGCTCGGAGATCACCGAGCAGCTCACTTTCTTCGTCGACAACGCGAGCAAGGCGACCGGACCGGGGACCATCGGCTTTGCGATCACCGCGGTGCTGCTGCTGAATAATATTAACGACGCGCTCAACACCATATGGCGGGTGCCGGAGCCGCGGCCGATCGCCCTGCGATTGCTGGTCTACTGGGCACTGCTGACGCTGGGGCCGCTGCTCCTGGGCTCCTCGATCTCGCTATCGAGCTACGCCTTCGCGATGGTCGAGTGGTCGGGCATCGAAAGCTATGCCGGCGCCCTGGTCGAGCTGTCGCGGGTGATCTCGGTCGTGCTCTCCACGTTCGGCTTCGCCCTGCTCTACTTCGTCGTGCCCAATCGCGGCGTGCGCGTGCGCCACGCCCTGCTCGGCGGCTTCGTGGCCGCGCTGCTGTTCGAGGTGCTCAAGTCCGGCTTCGGGATCTATCTGCGCAGCTTCGGCAGCTATCAGGTGATCTACGGCGCGCTCTCGGCGGTGCCGGTCTTCCTGTTGTGGATGTACCTCTTCTGGGCCGTGGTCCTGCTCGGCGCGGTCACCGCGGCCGCTCTGCCCGAGTGGCGCGCCGCCGTCTCGCGCGGCCGCCATGCCGTCGGGCCCGGCGAGCAGCTCGCGCTGGCCCTGGCCCTGCTGGCGCGGCTGCGCAAGACGGCGCGGCATGGCGGCGCCATGCGCGAGCGCCACCTCGTCCGCGACCTGCCGGCGACGCCGGCCGAGATCGACGCGACCCTGCGCAAGCTCCGTCGGGCCGGTATCGTCGAACGCTCGATCGGCAGCCGTTGGGTGCTGGCCCGCGACCTGACCACCTTGCAGCTCGGCCAGCTCGCCGAGCGCCTGACCCTCGACCTCGACCCCGGCAAGGGCTGGCCTGGCGAGGCGCTGACCGCCATCGCCGGCCTGCTCGAGGCCGGCCGACCCCAGCTCGAGCGCAGCCTCGAAGAGCTCCTCGCCGAGGCCGAGGACAAGTCTTCGGCTTGACCTCGACGGCTTCGGCCGGCACCTTGCCGGCTCCAGAAACCAGCCGAACGGAGGGAATTCGATGATTGTCGTTGTGTCCAGTCGGGCTGGCGGAGTCCGCGCCGACGGATAGCCCGTTTCCGGGCTTCTCCCGGTCCCGTGACGGGACCCCCTTACCGTCCAAGCTCTTCGATCCGGTCCGCGGCGGTCGCTGCGCGCGTTCTTGTCTGCGGCGCCGCTGAAAGCCTGCCCGCAGTCTGCGGCATGCCCCTCCACGACGGGCTGCCGCCAGTGGATCGAGAGCGATGACATCGATGACATCGGATCCAGCCGAGTTCGGCTGGAACGCCTTCTTTCAATCTCAAGTCGACCTGGAGACCCTGGAACGAACCCTTCCTGTCCGAGTCCTGGCCGTGCATCGCGGCGGCCTGGATGTCGCCGGGCCCGGTCTTGCCACCCGCATTGCGCCCTTCGCCGAGGCGCCGGACGACGCGGAGTCGGCCGCCACGGTCGGTGACTGGCTCCTGCTCGAACGGGCCACGGGCCGGCCGCTGCGCCGGCTCGCGCGCAGCAGTCTGTTCAAGCGGCGGGCCGCCGGAACCGCGCGGCGGGTGCAGCTCATCGCGGCCAACGTCGACACGGTCTTCGTCGTGTCCTCGTGCAACCAGGACTTCAACCCGGCGCGCCTGGAGCGCTATCTGGCGATCGCCCGCGAGTCCGACGTGACGCCCCTCGTGGTCCTGACCAAGGCGGATCTGGCGCCGGCGCCGGGCGACTATGTCGCCGCTGCGGCGAAGCTTGCGCGTGGCCAGCTCGTCGAGGCCTTGGACGCGCGGGACCCCGACAGCGCGGCCCGCCTCGCGCCTTGGTGCGAGCGAGGCCAGACGGTGGCTTTGCTCGGCTCCTCCGGCGTCGGCAAGACGACCTTGGTCAACAGCCTCGTCGGCACCGAGCGACTGGCGACCCAGGCGATCCGTGCCGACGACGACAAGGGCCGCCACACCACCACGAACCGCGCCCTGCATCGCATGCCGGCCGGCGGCTGGCTGCTCGATACGCCGGGCATGCGCGAGCTGCAGTTGACCGATGTGAGGGACGGCCTCGACGACGTCTTCGCCGACATCGTCGCGATCGCGGCCGAGTGCCGCTTCGCCGACTGCCGGCACGAGAGCGAGCCGGGCTGTGCGGTGCGAGCCGCGATCGACGCCGGCCGGCTGGACAGTTCACGCCTCCAGCGCCATCGAAAGCTGCGCTCCGAAGAAGCCCGCAACAGCGAGAGCCTGGCCGAGCGCCGGGCCCGCGGCCGGGCCTTCGGCAGGATGGCCAAGGGCGTGCAGCGGGAGAAGCGGCGGCGCGAAGGCAGGTGAGGCCCGTGCCCGAGGACGCCGCGCCGTAGCGCTGCCGGACCCGCTTGTCTCACCGTCGGCCCTCAGTCCGCAGCGGGGTCCCCGCCCGGACCTCCGCCGGCCTGCCGCAACAAGGCGTCGAGCTGTCCGCGCGCCTCTTCGGGCAAGCGGTCGATCGCATCCTGCAGCTCACCGAGCGCCCGGCGCAGGGCATAGACCTGATCGAGCAGTTGCAGGATCAAGGGCATCGCCTCTTCGTTCACGTCGAAATCGCGGCGCAGCTCGGCGATCAGCCGCAGGCGGGCGAGATCGATCTCGTCGAAGCGGTAGGAAGCCTCGGCCCCGCCGGCCTCGGCCTCGGGCAGCACCCAGCGCTGCTCGATCCAACGCACCAGCTCGACGCGGCTGACGGAGATTTCGGTCAGGACCTGCTCGAAGGTGAGGGTCATGCCGGCGCGCGCCTCACAGGCCGGCCTTGCGGCGCGGGTCGTAGGGGTGGCGGGCGGACCAGCGCTCGACGAAGTCCTTGAACTCCTGGTCCTGGGATTCGGGCAGCATGATCTTGAGCTTGACGTACTGGTCGCCCGGCACCGCGCCCTTGCGCCCGGCCACGCCCTTGCCCTTGAGCCGCAAGGTCGTGCCGCTGTTGGCACCCGGCGGGACCTTGACCGCGACCCGGCCGTGGATCGTCGGCACCTCGACCGAGGCACCGGCCACGGCTTCGTGCAGGCTGATCGGCAGCTCGAGGTGGATGTCGCCGTCGCTGCGGGTGAAGGCGGGATGGGCCTCGACCTTGACCTTGATGAAGGCGTCGCCTGCCGGCGCGCCGCCGAGGCCAGGCATGCCTTGGCCTTTGAGGCGCAAAGTCTGCTCGTCCTCGGTGCCGGGCGGAATCGTGACGTCCAAGGTCTTGCCGTCGGCCAGTTCGAGCCGCCGCTTGGCGCCGCGGGCCGCGTCGAGAAAGCCGACGCTCACCTCGTAGGAGACGTCGGCGCCCTTGCGTCGCACCGTGCGGCCGCCGCCGCGCGGATCGCGCCGGCCGCCGAAGAACTCCGAGAAGATGTCGTCCAGGCCGTGGTCGAAGCGGAACTCGTGGGTGCTGTACTTCCGGCCGTCGCCGGCGTCGGCGTACTTGCGATAGAAGCCGCCGCGTCCGCCGGTCTCCTGCCCGCTCGCGTCGATCTCGCCGCGGTCGAAGCGCTTGCGCTTGTCGGCATCTCCCAGGATGGCGTAGGCCTGGGAGACCTCCTTGAAGCGCTGCTCGACCTTGGTGTCGCCCGGGTTCAGGTCGGGGTGAAGCTGCTTGGCCAGCTTGCGGTAGGCCTGCTTGATGTCGTCCTGACTGGCCTTGCGGTCGACGCCCAGGATTTTGTAGGGGTCCATGATCGTTCGTCGTTGCGGCTCGGCTCGGCAAGGATGCCCGAGCCGGCGGCGATTCGCACTTCAAAAGGCAGCCGCGGCAGCCGGCACGCGGCGAAGTGGAGCGAGCTAGGCCTCCACCTCGCCGACGCCGGGGCTGCGGCACGTCTTGGCCGTCGCTGGATCGCTAGCTGACGACCCGCCAGGTGCCGTCCTGCTGCCGGCAGGCGGTGCCAAAGGCGGTCTCGGTGCGGCCGCCGACGTTTACGGTCTGCTGGAACTCGCGGCAGTACTGGCCCGTGTTCGAGGTGCCGTCGCGCACCGCGGTGACGGCGCCCGAATTGCCGGTGTTGGGGTTGTTCCAGACGATGGTCTGGCCGATCGGCGCGGCGGAGGCCCGCTGCTGAGCCTGGGCAGCGCGCAGGCGGTCGACCTCGTCCATGGAGCGGCCGATCTCGCTGCCGGCCAGCCCGCCGAGAACGGCGCCGGCGGCGGTGAAGGCGAGCTGTCCGGTGCCCGAGCCGAACTGCGAGCCAAGGAGGCCGCCCAGCGCCGCGCCGCCGAGGCCGCCGATCGTCTGCTTCGTCCCGATTCCGCTCTGCGAGCAGGCGGCGACGGAAAGCGCCACGGCCGCCGCCACGAGCAGTGTCTTGAACCTCATTTCCCTTGCCCCTTCTGCAATAGCGAATGCGGGGCGCCTTTCTGCCCCGAGCGTTGATGACGAGCTATACGCGACCGAGCCCGAAGTCATCCCCTTGACGGCCTATGTCCATGCGATGTCACAAGAACATGACTATGCTCCCCGCCTTTCAAGGGGTCTTGGTCTCGGTCTAAGCTGGCGCCGGTCCTGGCCCGAATGCGGAGCATCGCTGAACGCCCATGTCGATCGACCCGAAAAGCGACGACCCTCTCGATCTTTTTGCCGAATGGCTCGCCGAGGCCGAAGCGAGCGAGCCCAACGATCCGAATGCCATGGCCCTGGCTACGGTCGGCCCGGACGGCCTGCCGTCGCTGCGCATGGTCTTGCTGAAGGGCTATGACGAGATGGGCTTCGTCTTCTACACCAACTTGGAGAGCCGCAAGGGCAGGCAGCTTCAAGAACGGCCTCTGGCGGGGCTGCTGTTTCACTGGAAGTCGCGGCGCCGGCAGGTGCGCATCGAGGGGCCGGTCACGCCAGTCAGCGACGAGGAGGCCGATGCCTACTTCGCCAGCCGGCCGCGGCAGAGCCAGATCGGCGCTTGGGCCAGCGACCAGTCACGGCCGCTTTCCGGTCGCTTCGAGCTGGAGAAGAGGGTCGCGCTCTGCGCCGCCAAGTACGCGATCGGTACGGTGCCGCGCCCGCCCCATTGGTCCGGATTCCGGGTTGCGCCGGGCCGGATCGAGTTCTGGCAGGACGGGGCGTTCAGGCTGCACGACCGCCTCGTCTATCATCGCGAAGCCGAGGGCTGGCGTACCGAGCGCCTCTTTCCTTAGCTCGCGCTTGAACGCAGGCTCGGGCGCACGGCGATGCGCGCCGCACCTTGACGGGAGGAGGGCGGTCTGGGCATTTCCAACGAAGCGGGGTTGAACGCGGCCCGATCCGGCCGCTTGATGCGTGCGGCGACCTACGCATCGGTCAGCGTGGCCAGCCTGCTGATCCTGGTCAAGGCGGCGGCCTGGTTCGCGACCGATTCGGTTTCCCTGCTCTCGACGCTCATCGACTCCTTGCTCGATGCCGTCGCCTCGCTGGTCAATCTCCTGGCGGTGCGCCAGGCCTTGGCGCCGGCGGACGCGGAGCATCGCTTCGGCCACGGCAAGGCCGAGCCGCTGGCCGCGCTCGGCCAGGCCGCTTTCATCGCAGGCTCGGCCGTCTTCCTGCTCTTCGAGGCCGGACAGCGGCTCTACGAGCCGCGCGCCGTCGAGCATGGCGACATCGGCATCGCCGTGATGGTCTTTTCGATCCTGGTCACCTTCGTCCTGGTGCGCTTCCAGACCTATGTCGTGCGCAAGACCGGGTCGCTCGCCATCAAGGCCGACTCGCTACACTTCGTCGGCGATCTGCTGGTGAACGCGGCGGTGATCGTCGCCTTGCTGCTCTCCTGGCGCCTGGGCTGGTCCTACGCCGACCCGCTGTTCGGCCTGGCGATTGCCGGCTACATCCTGCGCACCGCCTGGCGGATCGCGCGGGAGGCCTTGGACATGCTGATGGACCGCGAGCTGCCCGGCGCCGATCGCGACGAGATCGAGGCGATCGCCCTGGACCATCCCATGGTCGGCGCGATCAAAGATCTGCGCACCCGCGCGGCGGGCCCGACGATCTTCGTCAACATCGTCCTGCTGCTCGACGGCAAGTTGAGCCTGCACCAGGCCCATGAAGTCGCAGACGAGGTGGAGGCGGCGCTGCGCGCGCGCTACCCGGCGGCGGAGATCCTGATTCATCAAGAGCCGGTGGACGATCGGGCTCCGAAACCGCACTGAGCGCGCCGACCCGGCGACGAATTCGCCGCGCCATCGCTTGACCTGGATCAATGAGACGATCGGCGCCCTCGTGGAGGCTCGATCGAGGCCCTTTCACCCGGACTACGGCGAGGACGGTCAATCTTGTACGCGATGCTCTTGGCGGTGATCGACGGCGGGGCGGACAGCGAATCCGTCGTCTCGACGGCGTTGCGGATCGGCCAGCGCTTCGGATCGCACGTCCAGATCCTGCATCCCCGGCCGCATGTCGCGCCCGCGGTTCCTATCGTGGCCGAAGGCTTCGCGGCCGGTGCGGTCACGCGCACGGTGGACGCGATCGAGGCGGCCGCGGAGGAGCGTGCCGCCGCTGCCCGCGCCGTCTATCAGAAGCTCTGCGTCGCGGCCGGCCTGCCCCTCGTCGAGAGCGGCAGCCGGAAGGCGGGATTCGCGGTCGGCTTCGAAGAGGTGACGGGCGATGCCGAGGCGACGGTCATCCGCTACGGCAGGCTCGCCGATCTGATCGTCCTCTCGCGGCCGGACGACACGAAGCGCGGCTTGCCCCTGGGGATCATGGAGGCCGCGCTGTTCGAGACCGGCCGTCCGATCGTCGTCGCGCCCGCCGAGCCGAGGGAGATCGTCGCCGAGATCGTCGCGATCGGCTGGAATGACACGCGGGAGTCGGCAAGGGCGCTCGGCGCGGCGATGCCCTTTCTGCTGAAGGCGGAGGGCATACACATCCTGAGCGTGCACGACGCCGGCTGCGAAGCCGATCCGGTCGCGGTCGAGCGCTATCTGAGCCGGCAGGGGCTCTCAGCGGTGTCTCGGACCCTGGAGCCGGACTACAGGCCGATCGGCGAGCAGCTTCTTGACGAGGCCAAGGCCAGCAACGCGGATCTCCTGGTCATGGGCGGATACGGCCACAGCCGCCTGCGCGAGATGGTCCTTGGCGGGGCCACGCGTACGGTCATCGGGCAGGCGACGATCCCCGTCCTCATGGCGCACTGAGGCGGCGGTGGTGACGGCAAGCGAAGTTTCGAGAAAGAGCGGCGTATAGAAGACGCAAGCCAGGGACGATAGCCAATGTTGACGCTACAGGACTGCATCGCTCTAAGCGATTTGACGGAAGACGAGGTCGCGGCGGTTGCCGAGCACGAGCACCTGCCGCAGATCATCGCCGCCGAGCTCGGCTTCTATCTGGTCCATCGCGAAGACGGCGTGCCGCTGCTCAAACGCATGATCATCGACGACATCGCCGCGGCGCGGCGGCGCGGCGATCTGAAGCACGCGCTCAAGCTGCGCCTGGTTCTGCACCACTTCATTCAGAGCCACCCGGAAACCGAAGCGCCCCGGGCCGGCGACTCACGGCAGGCAAAGGAGGTGTCCCGATGAGCCTCAGCTCGATCAGGCTGGAACTGGCCCGCGATCAAGACTTCCCGGAAGGCAGTGCCAACCGCGGATACGAGCTGATGGTACCGCTGGACGAAGCGGGTCGGATCGATGTCGAGCTGTGGCGCCGGGAGCGCAAGAACTGCCGGGTCTGGCGGTTCTGGGAAGGCGAGCCGGACGAATACGGCCACTTGCGCCACACCCGCGGCGGGGCCTGGGCCTTCCACTACGACATAGAGGGTGATCCCGAAGACGACGAGACGGGATACCGCTTCGACAGCCACCTCTTCAAGGAAGGCGAATACATCTCGATTCGTGAGCACGACGGCGCCATGCGGACCTTCAAGGTGGTCTCGGTCAAGCCGGTCTGCGCCGCGCATTCGCAAAACTAGAGGTCGGGGCCGCAACTGGCGGTGCACCGCGAGGAAGGGCGCGCGCTCGGACATGAGCGCTGGCGCGCTCCCCGCTTTTGACTACACTCGCCGCCATGGCGGAGACACGCAAAACGCTCATTCTGACCGGTGCGAGCCGGGGCATCGGCCATGCCACGGTCAAGCGCTTCAGCGACGAGGGCTGGCGCATCATCACCTGCTCGCGCGACGACATTCCGCAAGAGTGTCAGCGCGACCCGAACTGGGCGCACCATATCACGGCCGACCTGGGCCAGGCCGAGAGCCTGGACGCCTTCGTGGAGGAGGCCAACGACTTCCTCGACGGCGGCGCGCTCGCCGCCCTCGTCAACAACGCCGCGGTCTCGCCCAAGACCCCTTACAAGGAGCGCCTGGGCATCCTCAACGGCGGCCTGGAGGGCTGGCGCGAGGTCTTCGAGCTCAACCTCTTCGCGCCGCTCGCCCTGGCACGGGGATTTGCCGTCCCCCTGCGCAAGGGCAATGGCGCGATCGTCAACATCACCTCGATCGCCGGCCACGCGATCCACCCCTTCGCCGGCTCGGCCTATTCGACCTCCAAGGCGGCGCTGTCCGCGCTGACCCGCGAGATGGCCGTCGAGTTCGCCGAAATCGGCGTGCGCGTCAATGCCGTCGCGCCGGGCGAGATCGAGACCGCGATGATCGGCGAGGAGTACGAGTCGCTGATCCCGCGCATCCCGATGCACCGCATGGGAAGGCCCGACGAGGTCGCCTCGGCGGTCTATCGGCTCTGCACGGAAGATTTCGGCTACGTCACCGGCACCGAGGTCTTCGTGACCGGCGGACAGCACCTGTTCTGACTTAGGAGTCGGCGAGCGGCGCTCGACGCGCCTTCGATGGCGTCAGTCCAGCCCGGCGCGCAAGCTCTCGAGCCAGAGATGGCGGGTCCGGATCTGCGCGATGTCGTGGTCGAGCCACGCGACCAAATGGCCTTTGTCCTCGGCATGACTGCCGCGCAGCTCGGTCAGACGCGCGAGCTCGCGCTCGGACATCTCGATCAGGCCTTCGAGCTGTAGACGCTGCCCGTCGGCCGGCAGCAGGTGCAGGAACCGCATCTTCAAGGTCATGATGAGCTTGTTGATGTCGCTGACCGGCGGCCGCACGTTGGCGTTCAAAAGCCGGAGCAGCGCCGTACGGCCGGCATCGGTGATGCGCAGCAAAGGGTCGTCGCCGGCGCCGCTGGCAGCACCCTCGACCGGCTCGATCAAACCCTCGACCTTGAGCAACTCGAGCGGCGAGGCGACCAGATCGAGCGACGGCCCGGTGACATGGGCCGTGAACTGGCGCACTTCGCTGGCCAAGGCGGCATAGCGCCGATCACCGTCGGCCAGAATGCCCAGAGCCAGCAAGCGCACGGCCTCGCTGGGGATCAAGGAGTTATCGCGGTACATGATCGCTCCCTTGTGATCGGTCCCTTCTAAAGTATGCCTCCAAGATCTTTCTGTCCAGGAAAATAGCGCGAATGAGAAGCATTCTCATTTAGAGGTGCGATGAAATCGTTAAGGCTTCTTCATACCTCGCAACGCTGTGATCGGGGCTGGATTGCCGGATGGTGAAGCGCTGCCTACCTTTGCTGAAGCCCATGGAGCCGGGCTTGCCGACTCGAGAAGCGCCAGGAACGTCGGGCGGGCGCTCAGGCTGAAGAGGAGCGCGGGCATGACGCAACAGCCCATCCAAAGACGGCTCTTCCTGGCCGCGGCCGGGCTTTGGGCCTGGGCTGGTCCGGCTTCGGCGGGGGCGGAATCCCTCGGGGCCAAGCCGCCGAAGGACTTCCCGGTCTCGTTCGGCGGCCCCTTCGAGCTGGTCGATCACACGGGGCGGACCCGCCGCGACAGCGATTTTCGGGGCCGCCATCTGCTGATTTACTTCGGCTATACCTTCTGTCCCGACATCTGTCCGACCAACCTTCAGACCATGAGCGCGGCGCTCGACCGCCTCGGCGAGGATGCGGCGCGGATCCAGCCCCTGTTCATCTCCGTCGATCCCGCCCGCGATACGGTCGCGGTGCTGCGCGACTACGTCGGCCACTTCCATACCAGCTTCGTGGGCTTGACCGGCAGCGAGGCGCAGGTGCGCGCCGTGGCGAAGGCCTACCGCGTCCACCGCAGCAAGGTCCTGCTCGACGGCGACGCCAAGTCCGATGACTACCTGGTCAACCACTCCTCGATCACCTTTCTCATGGGGCCCGAGGGCGAGTTCGTGACCCTCTTTCCCCACGACACCAAGGCCGACTTCATGGCCGAGGCGATCGCCCGGTATTTGGGGAGGAGCGGGTCTTGAGGGAGAGGCTGCGCAGCAGAACTGTTATCCGGTCGGCGTGCAAGCCGCGGTGCTTTTCCAACTCCCGTCATTGCGAGCGCAGCGAAGCAATCCAGCCCGCGGCCCCGCAACGCCCCTTCCAAATGGGCATCACGACTCAGCCAGCGAAAGTGCCCTTTGAACTGAACATTGCCGGAGGGAGGCATTTCGCCGATAGTTGCGCGCGAAGTCGACACGCTTGGATTGCTTCGCTGCGCTCGCAATGACGACCTTTGTGTTTGATCGATTGCGGTGCACATCGACCATAGCAGTGCAGATTTTTGTCCTGAGCTTAGTGCATGCCGCGCTGGGGATTGTGGGGCCCGATCCCGCCCTTGCCCAATCCTGCGTGACGATCGGCGACTCGGTTCACTGCGGCACGAGCGGCGCGCAGAACCGGGTGGGGCGGACCGTGATCTTCAACCAAGGCCCGACCGGCAAGACCTTGGGTGACTTCCTCGAGATCGAAGGCGAGGACGGGAGAACGCGCATCGACGGCGAGCTGCCGGCAGCCCCGGCGCCGCGGGCCCGGCCGCAGACCAACGCGCCCGGCAGCTTCATCGATCTCAAGCGCGGCCGCGACTTCGGGGCTTTCGAGTTTCCGATCCGCCGGTCGCTCAGCCCCCTGGGCGGCGGCGGCGCCGCGCTGCGACCCTCCGGTCCGAACTAGGCCTCACGCCGCGACGCGCGGATCGATCGGCAGTTGCCCGGCGCTGCCGCTCGCTTGCTCCAGGAGCGCTGCGGCGGAGAGGATCGCGGCCTCGCCGCGCGGCGGCCCCACGATTTGCAGGCCGACCGGCAACCCGCTCGCCGTCAGACCCGCCGGCGCTGAAAGGGCCGGGCAGGAGGTTAGGGTAATCGCGAAGGTGATGGCGATCCAATCGATATAGGTCTCGAAGCGCTGGCCCTCGACCGCCTCGACGTAGCGCACATCGACGTCGAAGGGCGGCACGATCGCGGCCGGGCAAAGCAGCAGGTCGTAGTCCTCGAAGAAGGCGACGACGCGCTGGTAGAGCCGCCCGCGCTCGCTCTCGGCCCGGCCGATCTCCGCGGCCGTGAGGGCCAGGCCCTTCTCGACGTTCCAGATCACCTCCGGCTTGAACTGCTCGCGATGGCTCTCCAGGAGGGGGCCGAGCTTGGCCGCGAAGCCGGCCGCGCGCAGGACCTGGAAGGCCTCCTGGGCGCCGGCGAAGTCGGGCGCGGCCTCTTCTACGATGGCGCCCATGTCGGCGAAGCGCTCGGCCGCGGCACGGCAGATGCACTCGACCTCGGGATCGACCGGCAGCAGGCCGAGGCCGGGCGAATAGCCAACCCGGCGCGGCGGCCGGGCCTCACGGACGGCATTTACGAAGGGCGTGGCCGGCGCGGCAAGCGACAAGGGATCCTCGGGATGCTGACCCGCCAAGGCATCCAGGAACAGCGCCGCGTCGGCTGCCGTCCGCGCCATCGGGCCCTCGACCGCCAAGGTCGCGAAGGGGAACTGACGCGGACCGGAGGCGACGCGGCCCGGGCTCGGTCGCAGGCCGACCACGCCGTTGAAGCTGGCCGGCGTGCGCAGGCTACCGCCGAGGTCGGAGCCGCTGGCCAGCCAGACCTGGCCGGCGGCCAGCGCCGCCGCCGAGCCGCCGGACGAGCCGGCCACCGACTTGCTCGTGTTCCAGGGATTACGGGTCTTGCCGAAGACCTCGTTGAAGGTGCTCGCGCCCGCGCCGAACTCGGGCGTGTTGGTCTTGCCGACGACGATGGCACCCCTCGCTTCGAGCCGCTCGACCATAATGTCGGAACGCTCGGGCACGAAGTCGGCGAAGATCGGCGAGCCATAGGTCGTGCGCACGCCCGCGACCTCGTTGAGATCCTTGATGCCGACCGGAAGGCCGGCGAGCCAGCCCGGCCGCCTCGATGCATCGCGCTTTTGGGCCATGAGGCGCTCAGCCTGTTCGCGCGCCCGCTCGAGGCAGAGGGTCGGCATCGCGTTGAGCGCGCCGTCGGTCTCGGCGATCCGCGCGGCGGCGGCCTCGACCAGCTCGAGTGGCGTGACCTCGCCGCGCTCGAGCCGCGCCACGGCCTCGGTCGCGGTAAGTCGGCAGAGCTCGCGCGCCGCGCTTTCGGATTTCTTCTCCAGCGTGTCGCTCACGGCGTCCTCCCCTGCCTTGTTCGTTCACGGTCCGATTCTGGTCCGCGACCTGCCGATCCGACAAGTCCCGATACGGCTTTGGTACGAGCGGCACGATCTCGGCGCCGGAGCTTGTCGCAGCGCTATTCGTCTGGCACCGTCTCGCGTTCCTGTCTGCGTTGGCAGCTTTTGCAGGGCGTGTTGCGGGGCCCGGCAATCCTCACCCTTCGACAGGCTCAGGATGAGGACGCTAGCGGATGGCCAAACAGGACCGATTTTTCCCCTCATGCTGAGCCTGTCGAAGCGTGAGGATCGCTTGGTCCGTCGGCTCGGCACGGAACAGTGGAGGCCGGCGAGATGACCATATCGTCGGCCGGATTGGGCACCAACCGCACACCGCAAGCCGTTGGGATCGCGGTCGTCGTCTCCGCCGCTATCTCGGTCAGTCTCTCGCTCGTGCTGGCGCGGCTGGTCTACGACGCGGGCGTCAGCCCGGCCACCTTGATCACGGCGCGCATGGTCGTTTTCGCGCTGGCGGTCGGCTTGTTTTTCGGCCTGACCGGGCGCTCGCTCTCGCTGTCTTTCGCGGATCTCAGGACCAGCTACGGCCTCGGCGTCATCAATCTCATCGGCACCGGCGGCTATCTTTGGTCGCTCGCCTACATCCCGGTCTCCCTGGCGGTCCTGATCTTCTACAGCTATCCGCTTCTGACCCTGCTGCTGACGAGCCTGCTCGAGCGCCGGGCGCCGCGCTGGTCGCAGCTCGCCGCGCTCCTGTTCGCCTTCGCCGGTATCTTCATCGCCTTGGAGGCAGCCATTTCCGGGCTGCATCCGATCGGCCTGGCACTGGTCTCTGTCGGTGCCCTTGGCGTTGCGACCAGCCTCGTCTTGAGCGCGCCGGTCCTGGCCCGCGCCGACACCCTGCGCGTGACCTTCCACATGGCCTTGGCGAGCGTCGTCGTTGCCGGCAGCCTGACATTGGCAACGGACTCTCTCCGCTTGCCAGGAACCGGCATCGACGGATGGCTGGTCCTGGCCGTGACGATCGCGACCTTCGTGTTCGCCTATTTCGGCATGTTCCAGGGCGTGCGCATGATCGGCCCGGTGCGCACGGCCCTGATCCTCAACCTGGAGCCGGTCGCGACCATCGGCTTTGCCATGCTGATCCTCTCCGAGAGCCTGACCCCGCGTCAGCTCGTGGGGGCGGCGCTTGTGGTCATCGCGATCACCGCCAGTCAGCTTGCGGATGCCCGCCGTTCGCGCGCTTAACGGGTGAGTCCGAGCACGCCCGCCCGATCCCTCGGCGCGACGCCGCCCCGGTGACAACGCAGACCTTGCCCGTCAGCAGCATGTGGATCTCCCTTCGCCTCTTCTCGTTGCAACCTAGCCAGTTCATTAGAATTCTTGAAGCGGATCGATAGGAGAACGCAGTCGGCGAAGTCTGGCAGCTCCTCTTTTTGATCAACACAGAGTGCACAGGGAAGGCACAGAGGTCACAGAGGCGAAGCGGTCAGACGACGAAGCGACGAATCCCGTCTTTCGGTAGTCTCGCGTTGAAATTGATCAAGAGGCCCTTCGGGAAACTACCCAGGCGAAGATAGGTAAGAAGCTGGGCTTCGTGCAACGGGGCGATCTTTTCGACAGACTTGATCTCGATGATCAGTTTATTTTGAACGATCAGATCGGCCCGAAAGCCCGCCTCCAGTCTTTGCCCCTTGTACTCCACGGGGATGGCGACCTGCGTCTGAAACGCAATACCAGCGTTTGTCAGTTCCCGGCATAGACAGGTCTCGTAGACGCTTTCGAAAAGCCCGGGTCCAAGCGTCCGATGAACCTCGATGGCCAGTCCGATAACGGCTTCGGTGAGTGGGTCTCTGTTCGCGATCGTCTGTGGCGCAGAAGAGATCGAGGCGCTCGCCCAGGCTCTGACCAAACCTCGGTGATCTCTGTGCTCGCTCTGTGAGCTCTATGTTCGTCTTGCGCCTCGCCCGTCCCGAAGGCCAGAAAAGCTAAGCCGCCTTCTTTAGCTCCAGTTCGGCCCAGATCTCGCCGAGGGCGGCGACCAGGCGGTCCATGTCGGCGTCGCTGTGCAGCGGGGTCGGGGTCAGGCGCAGCCGCTCGGTGCCCTTGTCGACCGTCGGGTAGTTGATCGGCTGCACGTAGATGCCGTAGCGATCCATCAGCATGTCGGTGACCTGGCGGCAGAGCACGGGCTCGCCGACCAGCACCGGCACGATGTGGCTGTCCGACGGCATGACCGGCAGGCCGGCTTCCGACAGGCGCCGCTTCAGGGTCGCGGCGCGCTCTTGATGGCGCTCGCGCTCGGTGGTGCTGGCCTTGAGGTGGCGCACCGAGGCGAGGGCGCCGGCAGCGACCGCCGGCGGCAGCGCGGTGGTGAAGATGAAGCCCGAGGCGAAGCTGCGCACGAAATCGACCATCGCCGACGAGCCGGTGATGTAACCGCCGAGCACGCCGAAGGCCTTGCCGAGCGTGCCCTCGATCACCGTGATCCGGTCCATCAGGCCCTCGCGCTCGGCGACGCCGCCGCCGCGCGCGCCGTAGAGTCCCACCGCGTGCACCTCGTCGAGATAGGTCATGGCGCCATGGCGCTCGCAGACGTCGCAGAACTCTGCGATCGGCGCGATGTCGCCGTCCATGGAGTAGACCGATTCGAAGGCCACGAGCTTGGCCCGCTCGGGTGCGATTTCGGCGAGCTTGCGGTCCAGGTCCTCAGGGTCGTTGTGGCGGAAGATGCCCTTGTCGGCGCGGCTGTGGCGGATGCCCTCGATCATCGAGGCGTGGTTCTTGGCATCGGACAGCACGAAGCAGTCCGGCAGCTTGGAGGCCAGGGTGGTGAGCGCCGCCCAATTCGAGACGTAGCCCGAGGTGAAGAGCAGGGCGCCTTCCTTGCCGTGCAGGTCGGCCAGCTCGCGCTCGAGCAGGACGTGGTAGTGGTTCGTGCCCGAGATGTTGCGCGTGCCGCCGGCCCCGGCGCCGCAGCGGTCGACCGCCTCGTGCATGGCCGCCAGGACCTTGGCGTTCTGGCCCATGCCCAGGTAGTCGTTGGAGCACCAGACCGTGACCTGGCCCTCGCCGTCCGGGTTGTGATGGGTCGCCCGGGGGAAGTCGCCGGCTTGCCGCTCGAGATCGGCGAAGATCCGGTAGCGTCCCTCGGCTTTCAGAGAGCCGATCTGCTCGGCAAAAAAGCGTTCATAGTCCATGGCCACACCATTCCGTTCGGACCCCGCCCGATCAAACGCCTCTAACGTAAATCATGCGTTAAACCCGGCGGACCTAGGCCCGCGCCGGGTTCCTCGCGGGGATTTGATCGCTCGACGAGCCTAGGCCTAGAACATAGGCCGAACCTTGACTTATGTCATGTGCCCTGGCTGCGGCGCCTAGCTGGCCCTATGCGACGGATGCGAGGCCCTCGGTGCCGACCCAGGCCTGGGTATCGGCCAGCGCTTTGCCGAAGGCGTCCAAGAGCTTGCCGATTTGCGCCTCGGTGATGACGAGGGGCGGGCAGATGGCCACGGCGTCGCCGAGCGGGCGAACGATCAGACCGTGCGCCTGGGCCCGTGCGACGAAATAGGCGCCAACCTGCCCGGGCGGGTCGAAGGCCGCCTTGCTCGCCTTGTCGGCGACGAACTCGACCGCGGCAATCAGGCCCAGGCCGCGCACCTCGCCGACCAGCGGCTCGTCGGCGAAGCGGCGCAGACCCTCCTGAAACGGCCCCATGACACTGCGGACCTGTGCGACGATGTCGCGCTCCTCATAGACCTTCAGGGTCTCCATGGCCACGGCCGCGGCCAAGGGATGGCCTGTGTAGGTAAAGCCGTGGCCGAAGTTGCCGATCTTGGCCGTATTGTCGGCGATGCCCTGGTAGATCTCGTCGGAGATCAGAACGGCCGACATCGGCACGTAGCCGGAGGTCAAGGCCTTGGCCATGGTCATGACGTCGGGCTTGATATCGAAGGTTTGGGAACCCCAGTAGTTGCCTGTGCGCGCGAAGCCACAGATCACCTCGTCGGCGATCAGCAGCACGTCGTACTTTCTCAGCACGGCTTGGATCTTGTCCCAGTAGGTCCGCGGCGGAACGATTACGCCGCCGGCGCCCATTACCGGCTCGCCGATGAAGGCGGCCACGGTCTCGGGCCCTTCTTCCAGGATGAGCTGCTCCAGCTCGTCGGCC
>JAKSDN010001297.1 GCA_022360075.1 Kiloniellales bacterium
AAAGTTGTCGAGCGGCTCGGCCACGATCTCGCCGACGCGCATGCGCGGGTTGAGGGACGAATAGGGGTTTTGCAGGATCATCTGCATGTGCTGCCGGAGGCGCCGGTTCTCCTCGTGCGGCAAGCCCACGATCGAGCGGCCGTCGAAAAGCACCTCGCCGTCGGTCAGCGCGATGAGCTGGAGCACGGCGAGGCCCGTGGTCGACTTGCCGCAGCCGCTCTCGCCCACGAGCCCGAGCGTCTCGCCGCGCGTGACGCCGAAGCTGATGCCGTCGACGGCGCGCAGCGCGCGCTGCGGCCCAGGCAGGAGCTTCGACAGCAGGCCCTTGGCGATCGGGTAGTGCTTGCGCAAACCGCGTACCTCGAGCAATGCCGTGGCCGCCGAGCTTGGCGTGAAGCCGTCAGGCATGGAGATGGCACCTGGCGACATGCCGCGCGCCCACATCGACGGCGGGCGGCGCCTCGCGGCGGCAGACTTCCATGGCCTGTTCGCAGCGCGGATGGAAGGGACAGCCCGCCGGCATGGCGGCGAGATCAGGCACGCGCCCCTCGATGGCGAGCAGGCCGCCGCGCGGCGTGTCGGCCCGCGGCACCGAGCGGAGCAGGCTGGCGGTGTAGGGATGTTGCGGCGCATCGAACAGATCGGCGGTCTCGGCGGTCTCGACGATCCGGCCGCCGTACATGACCAGAACCCGATGGCAGGTCTCGGCCACGACGCCGAGGTCATGGGTGATGAACAGGACGCTCATGTGACGTGTGCGCTGAATTTCCCGCAGCAGGTCGAGGATCTGGAGCTGGATCGTGACGTCCAGCGCCGTCGTCGGCTCGTCGGCGATCAGCAGGGAGGGCTCGCAGGCGAGCGCCATGGCGATCATCACCCGCTGCTGCAGACCGCCGCTGAGCTGATGGGGGTAGTCGCGGGCGCGCTGCTCCGGATCGGCGATATGGACCGCCGCGAGCGCCGCATGGACACGCTGCGCGAGCGCGGCGCGGGACAAGTTCCCAAGCATGCTCTCGTGCAGGCGGATCGCCTCGGCGATCTGATCACCGACCCGCTTGACCGGGTTGAGCGAGGCCATCGGGTCCTGCCAGATCATCGCGATCGCACGTCCGCGGATCGCGCGCATCTGGCGCTCGGACTTGGTCAGCAGCTCCTCGCCGTCGAGCCGGACGCTGCCGCCGACGATGCGTCCCGGCGGATCGATCAGGCGCATCACCGACAGCGCCGTGAGTGTCTTACCGCTGCCCGACTCGCCGACGACGCCGAGGATCTCGCCGCGACGCAGATCGAAGCTCACGCGATCGACCGCACGCACCTCGCCGTTATGCGTGAAGAAAGACGTGCTGAGATCCCGGACTTCCAGCAATGACGCTTCGGATCGACCACCGTCGGGCCCGCCTCCGGCCGGAGCAGTTTCGCCAAGGGACTCCATCGATTCAGATCCGACCGGTCATCGAAGCAGGACACGATTCCGTGGCTTAGGCTAGCACGCCTAGATTCATATGCTAACCTACGGGAGGCGGCCGGTTCCGGCAGCGCCCATAAAACGATCCGCGGTCGCGGCAAAGACCATAACCGACATGGGAGGACACAACGTGACCAAGCGACAGCAAAAGAGTCTTCGCGGCGTCTCCCGACGCTCATTCCTGCGCACGAGCGGCGCGCTCGGCGCCACGGCGATGGCAGGCGCGCTCCTGCCCGGTGCAAGAAGGGCGCAAGCGGCCGACCAGGAGTTCGATCTTTTCCGCGTCGCGATTTGGAGCGGCATGCCGAACCTCGACCCGGAGCAGAATTCGATCCGCACCTGCCTGATCGCCCAGAAGTGGCTTTTCGATCCCCTGGTCTGGCGCGACAAGGACAGCAACGCGCTCAGGCCCCATCTCGCCGAGGACTATTCCTTCATCGGCAACAACACCTGGCGCTTCAACATTCGTGAAGGCGTCAAGTTCCATAACGGCAAGCCGCTCACGGCGAGCTCGGTGAAATTCTCGATGGAGCGGCGCTTGGACGAGGCGCTGGCCTCGCCCCATCGCAAGTCCTTCCTGGACATCGCCGAGGTGAAGGTGGTCGATCAGCAGACGGTGGACTTCGTCTGCACCAATCCCTTCCCCATGCTGCCGGCCTACTTCCCGGTCTTCAACATCATGGAGGAAGGCCATTACAGCGAGCACGACAAAGCGCACCTCGCGCTCAACCCGTTGGGCTCGGGACCATTCCGTCTGACCGAATTCAAGCCCGACGACATCCTGCGCGTCGAGCGCAACGACGACTACTGGGGTGGCATGCCGGCGATGAAAAGGGTCGAAGCGCCGGTGATTCCCGAGGACGCGGCCCGGGTCGCGGCCTTGTTGTCCGGCGAGATGCAGATCGCGCCGCGGCCGACGGTCGAGGATTTTCCGCGCATCAACGACAGCGGCGTCGCCAAGGTCGAGGCCAAGATCGGCAACCGCATCGTGCTCTCCGGCCTCAACTACGCGATGGCGCCCTTCGACAACAAGAAGGTGCGCCAGGCCGTCAACTACGCCGTCAATCAGGAGGAGATCGCCGAGGTCTACCTGAACGGCATGGGCGAGGTCATGGCGAGCGCCCTGCCCTCGACGGTGCCGGGCCACCATCCGGGCCTGACGCCTTACCCCTACGACCCGGCCATGGCCAAGCAGCTCTTGAAGGAGGCCGGCCTGCCGAACGGCTTCAAGACCCGGATCGAGACGGTGCCCGAATGGATGATCGCCGGCATCGAGGTCACGCAGGCCATCGCCAACCACCTGCGCGAGGTCGGCATCGAGGCCGAGATCCAGGTCTACGACGCTGGCACCATGGCTTCGCGCATCACCTCGCGCAAGGCGGGGCCGATGTACATGCTGAGCTGGGGCGGCAACAGCACCTTCGATGCCGACAGCTACCTGCAGCCGCTGTTCGGCAAGGGCGCCTTCTCCTGCAACGACATGCCGGAGATCGACGAGGCGGTGGCGCAGGGCCGCGCGACCGCGGACCAGAAGGAGCGCGTCGGGATCTATCAAAAGGCCTGCGAGACGATCCGGGAGGAAGCGCCCTGGGCGTTCTTGCACCTGCAGCCCAACACCTACGGCGTCAGCCTCGACCACGACTGGAAGGCGCGGCCGGACGAGATGATTCCGCTCTGGTACGTCAACCGCACCGCCTGACCGCACAGCAGCCGGGCCGGAACGGGAAGGATGGGGCGCTACCTCGTCCAGCGCCTGCTCCACGCGATCGTGGTGATCTGGGGCGCCGCCACGCTGGTGTTCCTCATCCTTCACCTCTCCCCGGGCGACCCGGCGATCAACCTGGTCGGCGAGAACGCCACGGAAGAGCAGTTCGAGCTGGTGCGCAAGTCGCTGGGCCTCGACCGGCCGCTGCACGAGCGCTACCTGACCTACCTGTCCGACTTGGCGCAGGGTGATCTCGGCGTCTCCTGGTTCGTCGGCCAGCCGACGCTGGACATGATGCGCGAACGTATCCCGGATACGGTCGAGCTCACCCTGGTCGCCGCCTTGCTCTGTATTCCGCTCGCGGTGCTGCTCGGCATCGTCGCGGCGGTCTTTCGGCGCACGCCGCTCGACTACCTGGCCAACGGCATCGCGCTCTTCGGCGTCTCGACCCCGAACTTCTGGCTCGGCGTCATGCTGATCCTGCTGTTCGCGGTCGAGCTGCGCTGGCTGCCGTCCTATGGGCGCGGACCGCTGTTCGGCGAGGCACTGGCGGCGCTCGGCTCGGGTGACGCCGATCCGCTCATTCAATGGGCTCGGCATATCGTGCTGCCGGCTGTGACGCTCGGCACGTTTCTGATGGCGCTGGTCACGCGTCTGACGCGCACCGACATCCTCGAGAACCTGAGCCGTCCCTACGTGAAAGTCGCCAGGGCCAAGGGCGCGGGGCCCTGGACCGTGATCTTCAGTCACGTGCTGCCGAACTCGCTGATCTCGGTGGTCACGATCATCGGCCTGGAGGTGGGCGCCCTGCTGGGCGGGGCGGTGGTGACCGAGACGGTTTTCGCCTGGCCGGGCATGGGTCGCCTGATCGTCGAATCGATCCAGCGCCGGGACTATCCGGTGATCCAGGCCGGCGTGCTGCTGATCTCGTTCATCTTCGTGTTCGTCAACATCGTGATCGACCTCATCTACGTCTACCTCGATCCGCGAATCAGGCTCGGATGACCATGGAGACCGGCTTCATCCGCGTCTGGCGCGAGTTTCGCCGGAACTTCCTGGCCCAGCTGGGTGCCGGGATCTTCGCGCTGTTGCTGGCCATGGTGCTCTTCGCGCCCCAGATCGCGCCGCACGACCCGGAGAAGTTCAATCTGCGCCACAGGAACCAGCCGCCGGTCTTCCTCGAGCAGGGCACTTGGGTCCATCCGCTGGGCACGGATGCCCACGGCCGCGACGTCTTCAGCCGCATCGTCTACGGCGCGCGCGTGTCGCTCGGCATCGCGACCGCGGGCGTGCTGATCGCCGTCGCCGTCGGCGTCGTGCTCGGCATGCTGGCCGGCTACTACGGCGGGATCTGGGACACGCTGATCATGCGCTTCATCGACATCCTGCTGTCGATTCCGCTGATCCTGATGGCCCTCCTGGTCGTCGCCATCCTCGGGCCGAAGATCGTTAACATCATCCTGGTCATGGGCGGCGTCGGCTGGATCTGGCACGCGCGCATCGTGCGCGGCAACGTGCTGCGCGTGCGCGAGGAGCAATATGTGCTGGCCGCCGTCAACCTCGGCACGACGCGCCTGCGCATCATGCGCCGACACCTGCTGCCCAATCTCCTGGCCCCGGTCCTGGTCACCGCGACCATGCAGCTCGGCTACATGGTGATCCTGGAAAGCGGGCTCAGCTTCTTCGGCATCACCGGCTCGACGCTCTCCTGGGGCTGGGACATCGCCTTCGGCCGCAAATACCTGGGCACGGCCTGGTGGATCGCCTCCTTTCCGGGCCTCGCCATCTTCCTCACCGTGCTCAGCTTCAACCTGGTTGGCGACTTCCTGCGCGACGTCATCGACCCGCACAGCCGCCACGTGCCGGTGGGGTGATCTGGGTCACGCGGACGTGGCCCTGGACTCTTGGTGAGCTTCGAGGATCGTACGAGGAGTAGCGCTGCATCACCGTCGTGCGTCCTTCGAGACGCGCCCTTAGGGGCGCTCCTCAGGATGAGGTAAATCTTTGGTGGCATTGAGAAATGTCCTCATCCTGAGGAGCCCGCGAAAGCGGGCGTCTCGAAGGACGCACGGTAGTGGTCCAGTCCTTCCACTCTATCTCCCAATAGCTCCGACGACGTGGAGACCTAACGCGTCACCGCTCCGACTCTGCTAGGCTCTCGGCAACGAGGGAGTCATGGCCGGGGATCTGCAAGCATCGACCAAGAGGCGTCGCTGGCCGTTCGTCATCGCCGCCTTCCTGCTCCTGCTGGTGCTCCTGTCCGGCACGGCGGTGCTGTTGCGCACGGCCATTGCCGAACAGATCGCTATCGCCTTGCTAGAGCGGCGCGGGGTCGCGGCACCCGCGCTGCGGGTCGCAGAGCTGGGCGTGAGCCGAATTCGGATCGAAGAGCTTGCCCTCGGCACGGCCAAGGAACTGACGGCCGCGCAGATCCAAGCCGACTACGATCTCGGCGGCCTGATCGCAGGAGATGGTCCCGAAGCTATCGCGCAAGTCACCATCGCCGGCGTGACCGCGCGTATCGACTTGACCAGCGAGACGCCGATGCTGGGCAGCCTCCAGCCGCTGATCGAGGCAGGCGAAGCCGACGAACGGACGGGGCCCAGCGATGTCTTGCTGCCCAAGATTCTCCTGTCCGAGTTGCGCGTGGAGGCCGAGACACCGCTCGGCGCGATGACCGCGACGGCGAGTGGCGAGGCCGGATCGTCGGGTCCGGGGGCCGTGACGCTCGACCTGGCGACCACGGTCGAGAGCGCGCTGGGCCGGCTGAGCGGTAGAACGAGCCTGGTGCGCACGGCCGACGGCGCTCTGGACGGCCGCATCCTCATCGAGCAGGGCGCGCTCAGCCTGCCGGCCGAGCAGACCGGCGCCGCGGCGGAGATCGGCGGCCTGATCGGCACCATCGCCGTTTCCATGCCCCCGAACGGCTTTCCCGCGCTGGCCGCCGAGCTATCGCTGACCGACATCGGTCTCGAAGCCGGGCGCTTCCGGTCGGCCTCGCTGGACCTGGATGTGACGGAAAGCGACGTCGCCGCGGACGTCCAGGTGAACGCGGAAGACGATCTGCTCGCCTTGGCCCTCAAGGCGACGGTGAAGGACTATCTGGAGGCGCCGACGGCCAGCCTCGCACTGACGTTCGAGGGCTCGAGCGAAGCCGCGCTGTTCGACCGCATCGCCTTGCCGCTGCGTCAAGGCCAGGGCCGGGTTGAACTCCAAGCGGCCGGTACGCTCGCCCCCTTCGCCGCATTCCTGAAGGCCGACCAAAGCAACGAGAACGCGGCAACGGCCGAAACGGCCATCGACTGGCTGGCGGCCGCGCGCCTCGACGGCCGTCTCGCGCTGCGCTTCGCGGAGATCGCCTATCCCGGACGCTTCCAAGGGCTGGCCGGCCGCCTCGCGCTCGACGCCTCGCTGCACGACCGAGGCCTGAGCCTGACGCTCGCCGCGGACGCCGATCTCCAGAACCGCCAGGCCGACCCCACGTGGCTGACCGACCTCGGTTTGCCGCCTCAAGCCTTGGACTGGCTGAGCAGCGGCGTCAGGTTTCGGTTGCCGCTGCGTGAAGGCCGTCCGGTCCGGATCACGCTGCAGCCCGACGACGATGGCCTGGGGCTCGCATTCGACGGCCTCGCCCAGCTCTGGACCGGCCTCGGCAACGATCAGCGCGGCCCGGCCGCGGCGCTCGAGGCGCGCGGCGAGCTCACGCTGGACGAGACTTTGGCGCTCAAGACCCTGACCGTCCCCTCGCTGGCTCTGCGGGCGCGGGACATTGCGGCGGAAGGGCAGAGCCTCGGCGAGCTCACCTATCGCGGCGCGCTCTCGGGCGCGCCGAACGCGCTCGAGGCCCGCGGCGAATTGCGTGTCACGGGAGGGTCGCTTTCCTACGAGACGGTCAGGGCACGCGGCGTCGTGCTGCACGTGCCGGCGACCGCCGGCTACCTGAACGGCGCGCTGGAGCTGAGCCTGGACAAGCCGGCGAGGATCGAAGCGAAAGGCATCTCCCAACGCGGCGGGCCGGCCCTGACGGAACCGATCGCCCTGACCCTGACCGAGGGCACGGTGATCTGGAGCCCGCCGAGCGCCGAAGGCACGGGCGGCGGCCGCCTGGCCCACGACATCGCTCTGGCGCCGACGCGCGTCGCCTTGTCAGCGCCCCAGGCGGAGGGCCCGCCGGTCCGCGTCGAAGCCGCGCTCGGTGCCGCACGCCTGCGCGGCGAGCAAGAGTTCGGCGCGACTTATCGCGGCCGGGCCGAGATGGCCGACAGCACCATCGACCTGCCCGACAAGCTGCTTCGCTTGGAAGGACTCAACCTGCGGGCCCGCTTCGAAGGACCGCCCGGTCTGCCGGTGACGACGAGCTTCAAGGTCGCCCGCGTCGTCGATCGCACGCTGCCCGCACGCCTGCCCATCGTCGCGGTCTCGGGCAGCCTGCGCCGCTCCGGTCAAAGGCTCCAGATCGAGGGCGAAGGCCGCTTCCCGGAAGTCGCGGCTCTGGGCGACGGCACGGCCATCGTCTTCACCGGCGACTACGATGTGAAGCGCGGCGCCGGCCGACTGCAGGTCCAGCCCCTGCGCCTCGGCTTCAGCCCCGGCGCGCTGCAACCGCGTGATCTCATACCGGCGCTCGCGGAGCTCCGCGAAGTGGCCGGTCAGGCCGACCTCACGGGTGCCCTCGATTGGTCCAAGGACTCATTCCAGGGCGAGGCCAAGCTCGGCTTGAGAGACCTGTCGTTCAAGCGGCAGGAGGTCTCGGTCGAAGGGCTGGACCTGACGCTCGTGCTCGACCGTATTCAGCCTCTCTCCAGCCCGCCCGGTCAGCGCTTGCGCGTACGGCGGGTCGAGACCGTCCTGCCGATCGAGACCATCGATGCCAGCTTTCACGTCCTGCCCGGCGCACCGGCCAAGGCCATGATCGAGCGCCTGAGCTTCGCGATGGCGGGTGGAAGCTTCGCCGTCGAAGATGTTCTGATCGACCCCGGCGGCGACAACTTCGAAGCCGAGCTGGCCGTGCTCGGCCTGGAGCTCGAAGAACTCTTCCAGGCCCTCGAGATCGAGGGCCTTTCCGGTTCCGGCAAGCTGAGCGGCAGCCTGCCGGTCGCGATGGCGGGCGAGACCGTCGTCATTCGCGACGGGCGCCTGACGTCCGACGCACCCGGCATCCTGCGCTACCGCAGCGCGCAGGTGACCGCGAGCCTGCCGCCGGACGCGGACGCGCTCGAGCTTTTCAACAATCCCGTGGACCTGACGCTGCGGGCGATGGAGAATTTCCACTACGACAGCCTGACCATCGAGATCGCCAAGGACGCCGCCGGAGACTCGAGCCTGAAGCTGCGTTTGGCCGGCAAGAACCCCGAGCTGCTCGATGGCTATCCCTTCAACCTCAACATCAATCTCGCCGGCAACGTGGAGCCGGTGCTGGCCGCCCTGCGCCAGGGCTTGTCGCTGAGCGAGGAATTGCTGGGCCAATCGTGGAAGCTTCGGTGATCGGCTGCGTAATACAAGAATGCTTGTCACGACTCGCCACTTCGGCCCAGCATGGTCGCTCGTGATCGGGTATGGGCGGCTAAGGCGCCCTGTGGCGAGGCACGATCCGACGAAGGACGGCAGCGATGATGCATAGCAGCGTTCACCAGCAGGGTTCCGCCGGGCGGCAGGGAACCGTCATACTCCCGGGCGGCTCGCTCGCCGTGCTGGTCCTTGCGGCCGCGCTCGCCGCCGGCTGTACGCCCACGGTCAAGGTCGAGGCACCGAAGGAGCCCATCACCATCAACCTGAACATTCAGGCGGATGTGCGGGTGAAGCTGGAAGAGCAGGCCAAGGAAGACATCACGGCCAACCCGGACGTCTTCTGATCCGCTGCGCGGCCCGGGGGACGTCCGCCGCACCGACGAGAGGACATGGCGAAGGACGGATGCATGCTTCAGCGTAAGGCAGTCGCCAGAACGGCTCTGGCACTTTTCTTTCTGGTTTTCGCCCTCTGGGCGCCGCCCGTCGCGGCCCAGTCACTCGATCAGCTCCGCGCATCCGGCGCGATCGGCGAGCGCTTCGACGGCTATGCGGAGGCGCGCGACCCCAGCGTCACCGCCCAGGTCCAGCAGATCAACGTCAAGCGCCGGCAGATCTACCAGCAGCGCGCCGCCGAACAGGGCGTGCCCGCCGCCCAAGT
>JAKSDN010000648.1 GCA_022360075.1 Kiloniellales bacterium
CATGAAGGGCAGCTCCATGTGGGTGTGCGGGTCGATGCCGCCCGGCATGACATAGGCGCCGCCCGCGTCGACCACCTCCGCGCCCTCCGGCGCCTCGAGGTCGGCGCCGATGGCGCCGATCTTGTCCCCCTCGGTCAGGATGTCGGCCCGTTGCGACAGGTCGGCGGTCACCACGGTTCCGCCGCGAATCAGAATCGCCATGCAAACGCCTCCTCAGATTTCCCTGCGCGGCCGATCCCGCTGCGGCGCCGCGAGGCGGGCGGACCGTCTTGTTTCCTGGGCTCGGACAGCCAAGTCAGAAAGCTGTCCAATTGGTCAGATTATGCACGTGCGTGGAGAGGATGGCGAGTCTGTAGTTCGGCCGACAGATGCACTCGCCGTCTCTGGCTTGACCCTAGCCTGCAACTCCAGGTCAGGACGGAATCCGGGATGAAAGCGTGCCTCCATTCCACACATCGAAGCGGCATCGGCGTCGATTGATTTGACACGGATGAATGGGATGGACACGGATATCCGTGTTTATCCCGTTTATCCGTGTCGAATCGACCTCGGTAGCCGGATCAATTCGGCGTCCCCGGATGTGACTTCCGTCACAGGCACGCAGCGGCAACTATGGCAGTTTCGCGGCGCTGATACTGACAGCGTTCGACCGGAGGACTCTGACCATGAAAGAGTCGTTCGAACCTGGGCGGTCATTCGAAGAGACTTATCCGAAATTTCCTTTCTCCCCTCTTGTCAGGCTCTCGATCGATTTTGCGAGGTGGATCAAAGGTATCCGGTATAATCAGGCGGGCAGGCACCAGCCAGGCGTGCCGCGTCGCCAAGCCGCGATAACCAAGGGAATCATGCAGCTGCTCGGCCTGTTTGGCGGCGCGCGCTCCGCCGGCGACACTTAGCCGCCGCGCGCTCACACCGGGCCGTCGATCCGGGCTGCCGCGGCCTTCTCGCGCTCCGCCGCGGCCTCGGCGCGCGCGACTTGGTTCTCGCGGTAGGCGATGTAGGTGGAGGCGGCGAAGATCAGGGCACCGCCGAGCCAGACGTAGAGGCCGGGCACCTCGGCGAACAGCAGGTAGCCCAGGATCGCCACCCAGATCAGCTTGCAGAAGTCGAAGGGCATGACAACGCCGACCTCCGCCTCCTTCAGTGATTGGGCGACGGCGATCTGGCCGAGCGTGCCGAGCGCGCCGATGGCCAGCAGCCAAAGCCACTGCACGCCCTCGGGCGTGTGCCAGACGAGCGCCGCGGGCACGACCGAGAGCAGGGCGAGCAGCAGGCTCATGTAGGTCGTGATGGTGAGGCTCGAGTCCGTGCGCCCGAGCACGCGGATCGTGATCACGGTGAAGCCCCAGAGCAGGGCCGAGAGCAGGGTGAGCCAGGAGCCGGTATCGATGGTCTCGAAGCCCGGCCGCAGGATCACCAGTGTGCCGAGAAAGCCAATGCCGATGGCACTCCAGCGGCGTAGCCGAAAGACCTCGCCGAGGATCAGCATGCCGAGGATGGCGCTGAAGATCGGCGCCGTAAACGACAGCGCCGTCACCTGGGCGATCGGGGTCAGGCTGAGCGCGGTGAAGTAGGCCAGCATGGCGCAGATGTTGATCACCGAGCGCAGGGCATGGAGCGGAAAGCGCCGCGTGCGCCAGGGCTCCAGGCCCGCGTGCAGCAGCCAGGGCAGCAGCACCAGCAGGCCGAAGGCGTTGCGGAAGAAGGCGATCTCGAAGGGATGGAGATCCGTCGAGAGATGGCGGATCAGGGCGTGCATGAAGGCGAAGCACACGGTCGAGAACAGCATCAGCGCGATGCCGCGCGTGGCCGCAGGCAGATCGGTCCAATAGGCGCTCAGGCGAGCGGGCATGACGCTGGATCCCGGACTGAGAGGCTAGGCGGCGGTACGCCCCCGGACCGCCGCTCGAGGCTTCATCCAGGATGGACGCATCTGCGTGGATGTCAATTCGCGCCGAGGCGCTGCGCCCAAGGCCGATCCGCATCGCTTGCAATCGATCCTTCGGCCGTCATTGCGAGCCGGCGGTAGCCGGCGCGGCAATCCAGAGCCACGGCACAGGCGGCAATCGCCCGGATCGCTTCGCTGCGCTCGCGATGACGAAGCCAACTGTTATGAGTCGAATTCGGAACCGCTTCGTATAGGCTCCGCCCATGGACAAGATCACCAGCGTCGCGGCGCTGACCGAGCTCGGCCGAGTCCAGCTCTCACCGCACTTCTTCATGCGCGACATGCTCTACAGCGAGGTCGCGAACTTCCACGGCATGCCCAACATCCCCGAAGACCCGGAGCTGGCGATCGAGGCGGGGCGGAATCTGGCGACCAAGATCCTAGAGCCGCTGCACCAGGCCTTCGGCGCGGTCACCGTGCGCAGCGCCTACCGCTCGCCGACGGTCAACGGCTTTTGCAACGATCGCTTCAAGGCCGGCGAGCGGGCCTACTTCTGCTCCGACAACGAATACGGCCGGGCCCGTCACATCTGGGACCGGCGCGACGCCGCCGGCTTCGTGGGTGCGACCGCCAGCGTTGTCATCCCCTGGTACCTGCCGCGCTACGCCGAGACCCAGGACCCGCGCCCGCTCGCCTGGTGGATTCGCGACCACGTTCCGGACTACGACTCGATGCAGTTCTATCCCTGGCTCTGCGCCTTCAACATCCGCTGGTACGAAGGCGAGAGCGACAAGTCGATCACACTCAGCGACGGGCTGGAGAGCGAGGTGCTGACCCGCAAAGACATGGCGAACTTCGCCGGAAATCACGGGGCGTTCTATCCTGGGTTTCCGGCCGTGTGATGCTATGGAATTCGGGGATGAAATGCATGGCACGACCATCGCCAAGCGCTTCGCGCGGTTCGTGCCGAACCCTTCGAGACGCGCCCCGACGGGCGCTCCTCAGGATGAGGCATCGCTTTGATGGCACGAAGAAAAGTCCTCATCCTGAGGAGCCCGCAATAGCGGGCGTCTCGAAGGACGCACGATCGATGTCCAGGTATCAGCCTCTTTGCTCACGGGCGCCTTGGGCGTTTACAAGGAGGGCCCGAAAGGCCAATCAAATCGCCTATGTCAGGCCCAGTCGAGCTTTCGCCTCACTCAACGAGACCTCTCGACCAGCATTGAGATCCGCTATTCCTTCGACAATGGCCCGCATGAAATCGCACTCTTCCTGCGTCTTCTCGTAGTCGGCCTTCGCCTGCAATACAGCGACGGCACGCCCCCTGTTGGTCGAAATTACCGGGCACCCAGCCGCCGCAGCACGGCTCACGACTCGGCTAGGACTCCTCTTCAGGTCGGTGAGTGACACAGCCGGCCGGGAGAACTTCGTAGTCAAATCCGCTTCCCTAAATCAGTCCATCGAAAATGCCCATTTTGGCCTGACTTATCAGCTCCGCGAACCCCAACCATAACCCCCTTGCCCACCTCCCGGCCGCTGCTAGACTTTCCTGACCAAATGGTCAACTCGCCGTCCGGCGCGACAACGGGCGACAGGGCAAAAGGGGAGACGACGGCATGGCGACGGTCAGGGCCGGGCTCATTCAGATGAGCTTGAAGGGCGACACCGCGGACAGCCCCGAGGCGATCCGCGACAAGATGATCGAGGCGCATCTGCCGCTGATCGAGGAGGCCGGCAAGAAGGGCGTGCAGGTGCTCTGCCTGCAGGAGGTCTTCACCCAGCCCTACTTCTGCCCGAGCCAGGACGCCAAGTGGTACGCCGCGGCCGAGGCGATCCCCGAGGGCCCGACCACCAAGCTGATGCAGGAGCTGGCCAAGAAGCACTCGATGGTCATCGTGGTGCCGATCTACGAGGAGCACATGACCGGCGTCTACTACAACACCGCCGCCGTGATCGACGCCGATGGCCGCTACCTTGGCAAGTACCGCAAGACTCACATCCCGCAGGTCGCCGGCTTCTACGAGAAGTTCTTCTTCAAGCCCGGCAACTCCGGCTGGCCGATGTTCCAGACCGCCTACTGCAAGCTAGGTGTCTACATCTGCTACGACCGGCACTTCCCCGAGGGCTGGCGCGCGCTGGCGCTGAACGGCGCGGAGTACATCGTCAATCCCTCGGCCACGGTCGCCGGGCTCAGCCAGTACCTCTGGAAGCTCGAGCAGCCGGCCTCGGCGGTGGCGAACGGCTGCTACATCGGCGCGGTCAACCGGGTCGGCAGCGAGGCGCCCTGGAACATCGGTCACTTTTACGGCTCGAGCTACGTGGTCGATCCGCGCGGTGAGTTCCTCTGCGAGGCGAGCGACGACAAGGACGAGCTGGTCACCGCCGACATGGACATGGAAAAGGTGCGCGAGGTGCGCAATCTCTGGCAGTTCTTCCGCGACCGCCGGCCGGAAGCCTACGAGCCGCTGACCGAGATCTGAACCAGAGGCCGCGCGCCATGACCATCGACGTCACCGTCGACTGCGTGATCGCGCGGCCGCGTGGGCGGGTCGCCGCGTTTCTCGCGGATCCGGCCAACGATACGCGCTGGATCGGCGGCATCAGCGAAGCGCGGATGCTGAGCGAGCCGCCCTTCGGGCCCGGCAGCCGGGTCGAGCGCGTCGCTTCCTTCCTCGGCCGGCGCATCGACTACGTGACCGAGGTGACCGTATACGACCCGACGGCCCTGTTGGTCATGCGCTCGCTCGAAGGTCCCTTTCCGATGACGATCCGCTATGCGTTCTCGGATGAAGGCGGAGGAACCAAGGTCGAGCTGCGCAACCAGGGCGGTCCCGGCGGCCTGATCAAGCTCGCCGCCCCCCTGATGGCGACGATGGTGCGCCGCTCGACCCGCAAGGACTTGGCGCGCCTCAAGGCCGTCTTGGAGTCCGAGCCGGTGTGACCGGGCCAAGCCGGTCTTGATCCAACTCAAGGCCGGCGTCGAGGCGAGCGGGGAGCATAGGGAACGAGAGACCTCCTCGTCCCCGGTAACGCCCGCCATGGAAAGCCTGCAAAGCGATCCGCTCCTGCGTCTCGGCATGGCGCTCTTCGTCGGCCTGCTGATCGGCTTCGAACGGGGCTGGCAGAAGCGGCGCGGCTCCGAGGGCACGCGGGTCGCCGGGGTGCGGACCTTCGGGCTGATCGGCCTCCTGGGCGGCCTCTGGGCCCTGCTCGCGGGGCTGCTGGGCGAGATCCTGCTCGGCTTCGCGCTGGTCGTGCTCGCCGCCGTGATCCTCCTGGCCAGGCTGCGCGCCGCCCCGCATCTGCGCGACTACGGCGCCACGACGATCATCGCGGCTTTGCTGACCTTCTCGCTCGGCGCGGTCGCGGTGAAGGGCGAGATGGCGGTCGCGGCCGCGGGCGCGGTGATCACCGCGCTGCTGCTCGGCATCAAGCCGATCGTGCACGGCTGGCTCACCCGCATCAGCTACGAGGAGTTGCTCTCGGTCCTCAAGCTGCTGGTCATGTCCCTGGTGCTGCTGCCGGTGCTGCCGAACCGCGGCTACGGCCCCTGGCAGGCGCTCAATCCCTACGAGCTCTGGCTCATGGTGATCCTGATCGCCGGAGTCTCCTTCGTCGGCTACGCCGCGGTGCGAATGGCCGGCGAGAAGCGCGGCGTGCTGCTGGCCAGCCTCGCCGGCGGTTTGGTGTCCTCGACCGCCGTGGCGATCAACCTCGCGCGCGTTTCCAAGAGCAATCCCGACCGG
>JAKSDN010001322.1 GCA_022360075.1 Kiloniellales bacterium
CTGATGACCGAGCCCGAGCGCTTCGCCGGCAAGAAGGTCGGGGCGGTGATCTGCGGCGGCAACATCGATATCCGCATGTTGTCGTGGGTTCTGACCCGCGGCCTGGTGCGCGACGGACGCCTGGTGCGGCTGCGCATCATGATCGTCGATCAGCCGGGCGTACTGGCCCGGGTCGCCCAGTGCATCGGCGATCGCGGCGGCAACATCATCGAGGTCTACCACCAGCGCCTGTTCTACGACGTGCCCGCGAAACAGGCCGACGTGGACGCGGTGATCGAGACCCGAAACCGCGAGCATGTCCAGGAGATCATCGACGAGCTGGTGAAGTCCGGCTTTCCGACACGGGTGCTCGAAAGCCGCTCCGCCGATCCGGTGCCCTGAGGGGACTCCCAGAACGCGGGGCATCTTCGGTGGCGGTCAGAAAAGCTCTCACCGTGGAAGGCTGTGGAACAGCCGAGACAGCACGGTTGGGGAGAGATAGACTTTTTTCGGAGAACCTGCCGGGAGGCCTTGCCCGGGAGGGACCAAGCGATCAGTTCTTTTATTGATTTTCGTGGGCTCGATTGACCTTGCCGTTCCGCACCTTTCTGCACTTCGCTTACCTAGCCGTCCTGTGCGGTAGCTTGGCCGCCTGCGCCGGAAGCCCGATGCGCGAGGCCGCGGATCGCTTTCACCGCCTGGTGTTCGACAGCGGCTCCTCGGAGCTCCCGCCAGATGCGGCACCGGAGCTGAAGCAACTGGCACAGGCAGTGCGCCGCGACGATCGTCGGATCCTCGTCATCGCGGCCTTCGCCGGCACCGCCAAGGACGACCGGGCCGCCATGCGCCGGCTCTCGATCGAGCGGGTGCTGCGGGTGCGCGCCGCGCTGATGGACGCCGGCCTCAGCAGCCTCCGCATCGACCCCCGGGCCTGCGGCTACCGGGAGCTCGAGGCCCCGCCGGACCGCGTCGACATCTTCGTGGTCGAAGCGCCGCCATCTCGGCCCGGCCCTTGCGGACCGCGCCCGGCCGACGAGGACGGCATCGATCTCGACGCGCCCGTCACGATCCCCATCTGATCCTCGTTGGCCGGCGTCGCGCAGCGATGCCCGACCGATGGCGGCCGCGCGATGCGGGGCTTGCGGGCCTTGACGCTTGGCTTTAGCTGTTACCTCGCGCCGGCACTGGCCGGCTGGCGATAGGGCGAAAAGGGAGACACCATGGGGGCGCCGGCACCGGTCTTCCACAACGTGCTGGAAAGCATCGGCAACACGCCGATGGTCGAAGTCACCCGCATCGAGCGCGGCCCTTGCCGGCTGTTCCTCAAGCTCGAGAACCAGAACCCCGGCGGCTCGATCAAGGACCGGATCGGCAAGTCGATGATCGAGGCGGCCGAGCGCGACGGGGTGATCGCGCCCGGCGGCACGCTGATCGAGGCGACCGCCGGCAACACCGGCTTGGGCCTGGCCCTGGTGGCGGCCCAGAAGGGCTACCGGCTGATCCTGGTGGTGCCGGACAAGATGGCGCAGGAAAAGATCTTCCACCTCCAGGCCCTCGGCGCCGAGGTGCATCTCACCCGCTCGGACGTCGGCAAGGGCCATCCGGAGTACTATCAGGACGTTGCCGAGCGGCTCAATCGCGAGATCCCGAACTCCTTCTTTGTCAATCAGTTCGCCAATCCGGCTAACCCCCTGGCTCATGAGACGACGACCGGTCCGGAGATCTGGGCGCAGATGGAGCAAGACCTCGATGCGGTGGTCTGCGGCGTCGGCTCGGGTGGCACGATCAGCGGGCTCGGCCGCTTCTTCCGCTCGGTGCAGCCCGACATCGAGATGGTGCTGGCCGACCCCAAGGGCTCGGTGCTGGCCGAGTTCGTCCACACCGGCAAGATCGCGGAAGAAGTCGGCTCCTGGGTCGTGGAGGGCATCGGCGAGGATTTCATGCCGCCCAACGCCGACAACCTCGAGGGCGTCAAGACCGCCTATGTCATCGATGACCGCGAGGCCTTGATGACCGCGCGCGAGGTGCTGGCCAAGGAAGGCATCATCGCCGGCTCCTCCTCCGGCACCCTGATCGCCGCGGCGCTGCGCTATTGCCGCGCCCAGAGCAAACCGAAGCGGGTCGTCACCTTCGTCTGCGACAGCGGCAACAAGTACCTGTCGAAGATGTTCAACGACTTCTGGATGATCGACCAGGGCTTCATCGAGCGCGAGAGCCACGGCGATCTGCGCGACATCATCTCGCGCCGGCACCCCGACCATGCCACCGTCACCGTCGGCCCGGACGACACGCTGCTGACGGCCTACGGCCGCATGAAGCTGAACGACATCTCCCAGCTTCCCGTGATCGACGAGGGAACCGTCGCCGGCATCATCGACGAGAACGACATACTGCTCGCGGTCTTCAAGGAAGAGGAGCACTTCCAGGACCCGGTGCGCTCGGCCATGACCGCGCGCCTGGAAACGATCCAAGCCAGCCGGCCGCTCGCCGCCCTGCTGCCGATCCTCGATCAGGGCCGGGTCGCCATCGTGTTCGACGGCGAGCAATTCCAGGGTCTGATCACGCGGATCGACCTGCTCAATCATCTAAGACGCCGCATGAGGTGACCCCAATGGCTGATGGCACGCCCCCGGCCGGCAGCAACCGGCTCGGCTTCGCGACTCGCACGATCCACGCCGGTCAGTCGCCCGATCCCTCGACGGGCGCGATCATGCCGCCGATCTACGCGACCTCGACCTACGTCCAGGAAAGCCCGGGCGTGCACAAAGGCTACGAATACAGCCGGAGCCAGAACCCGACGCGCATGGCCTACGAGCGCTGCATCGCCGACCTGGAAAGCGGCACGGCGGGCTTCGCCTTCGCCTCGGGCATGGCGGCGATCGGCACGCTGCTCGAGCTGCTGAACAGCGGCAGCCACGTCGTCTATGCCGACGACGTCTACGGCGGAACCTTCCGGCTGTTCGAGAACGTGCGCAGGGATTCCGCCGGCCTCAGCTTCAGCCGCGTGGATTTCGCCGACCTCGGGGCCTTGGAGCAGGCGATCCGGCCCGAGACCGGTCTGATCTGGGTCGAGACGCCGACCAACCCGCTGCTCAAGGTGATCGACCTGGAGGCCGTCGCGCAGCTCGGCAAGGCACGCGGCATCCTGACCTGCTGCGACAACACCTTCGCCACGCCTTGGGTCCAGCGGCCGCTCGAGCAGGGCTTCGATTTCGTCATGCACTCGGCGACGAAGTACCTGAACGGCCATTCCGACATGGTCGGCGGCGTCATCGTCTCCGGCGCCAATCCAGAGCTCACCGACCGCTTGGCCTATCTCCAGAACGCGGTCGGCGGCGTCCAAGGTCCCTTCGACTCGTTCCTCGCCTTGCGCGGGCTCAAGACCCTGGCGCTGCGCATGGAGCGGCACTGCGAGAGTGCCCAGGCGGTAGCCGAGTTCCTCGAAGCCCATCCCAAGGTCGAACGGGTCTTCTACCCGGGCCTGCCGAGTCACCCGCAGTTCGCGCTGGCCAAGCGCCAGATGCGCGCGCCCGGCGGCATGGTGACGGCGATCCTCGGCGGCGGCCTGGAGCAGGCCCGGCGCTTCCTGGAGCGGGTCGAGATCTTCGCGCTGGCCGAGAGCCTGGGCGGCGTGGAGAGCCTGATCGAGCATCCGGCGATCATGACGCACGCCTCGGTGCCGGCGGAGGTCCGCGCCGAGCTCGGCGTCTCCGACAGCCTGGTGCGTCTCTCGGTCGGCATCGAGGATCTCGACGACCTGATCCGCGATCTGGAGCAGGCCCTGGCCGCGGTGTAGCATCGCAAATGCTGCACCGCGCGTATGAATGCGTAAACGACGACTCATATTGACTTTTGGCCTTGACGATGGTCGTCGGGACGGAAGGCTGCTAGTCTGGCCACATTGATACGGAGTGAACCATGGCATCCACAAGCTCGGAGGTTTCAGAGACCTCTTGGGAGCTAGTGCATAGGGCGCTAGCCAATCCGAA
>JAKSDN010000930.1 GCA_022360075.1 Kiloniellales bacterium
GATGAACGCCTCAAAAGCTTACGTCTACGCGGTCGCCAAGGCCTGCGACCGCGGCGAGACCACGCGCAAGGACGCCGCCGGCGCGATTCTCTACGCCGCCGAGAAGGCGACCTGGATGGCGCTACAGGCGATCCAGGCCCTGGGCGGCACCGGCTACATCAACGACACGCCGACCGGCCGCCTGCTGCGCGACGCGAAGCTCTACGAGATCGGCGCCGGCACCTCGGAGATCCGCCGCTGGCTGATCGGTCGGGAGCTGTTTGAGGAGACGGCGTGACCTATATGTTGTGAACATTTGTATTGACATAATTTGAGGTGATCGTATAATTAATACCATAAAATATGTTCATTTGTTTGTCTTGGGAGGTTATCATGGCGGCAAACATCCAATCCCAAGTTCAGATGGCTATGAATGAGCTCGTCGCCGGCCTACCGACCAAAGCGGCGAAAATCAGGGCTTTAGGCGCGGCAGGCTACACGCGCAGCGAGATCGCTAAGTTCCTGGGTATTCGCTATCAGCACGTCCGGAATGTTCTGGTTCAGCCTTTGCAGGCCGATGCCAAGCGTTCCGAAGCAGTCGAAGACGCAGCCGATCGCAAGGCTGAGATGGACGGCATCGCTTCTGGGCTTGAGACCAAGTCGGCTAAGATCCGTGCACTGGATGAAGCTGGATACTCTAGAAGTGAGATCGCCAAGTATCTCGACATCAGATATCAGCACGTCAGGAACGTCTTGGTGCAGCCGGCGACGGCGATCCCGGAACAGGTTGTGACAAGATTGGCGCCAGGTGGCCGGGTCGTCATTCCTGCACAGTATCGGAAGGCTTTGCACCTGGACGAAGGTGACCGCGTCCTGATTTGTCTGGAAAACGAAGAGATTCGCATCACCAGCCTTATGGCGCCGATCAGACATGCGCAGGAGATCGTTCGTCGACATGTTCCAGAGGGCGTCAGCCTTTCAGAAGAGTTGATCAATGAGCGTCGTCTCGAGAGCCAGCGCGAGTCATGACTGGGTCCGTTTTCGACGCATCGGCTTTGCTCACTATCCTCAACGACGAGCCTGGCGCCGATGCCGCTGTGGCGGCTTTGCCGGAAGGGCGTATGTCAGCGGTGAACCTGGCGGAGGTCGTCTCGAAGCTGGCTGACTATGGCTTGTCCGACGATGAGATCCACGAAGCTCTCGGCGCCTTTGAGCTCGATGTTGTGCCGTTCGATGAAGACATGGCCTATGCGGTCGGCGCGCTGCAGCGTCACACACGGCAGGCTGGATTGTCGTTGGGGGACCGTGCGTGCTTAGCTCTAGCTCAGCAAGAGGGCGTGCCCGCTTTGACGTCTGACCGTGTTTGGGCTGGTCTGGAAATCGAAGTCATTGTGCGGTTGCTTCGAGAGTAAGACACGGAGCTTGTCTGCGTTCTTTCCCTGAGACGACCTGACCGGCTTTGGTGTAGCGTTCTCGACCGAGGGACGGACTCGTAGATCGGGCAAGACAAAGGGGGGAGGCGCGCCATGGCCGATACCAGGGTCTATTTCGCCACCAACAGACGGCCGAACGATCCGGCCCATCCGACGGACTTCACCGAGGACTTCGTCGGCGATTTGACCGGCATCCGCTTCGGCACCGCCAACGTGCCCGGCAAGGACCTGGTGCGTATCAACGACGACGAGGCGCTGACCGCGCTCGGCAAGAAGATCCGCGTCGCGGTCGAGCCGGAGGATCTGGATCCGGGCGAGGGCGCCGCGCCGCTGCTCGGCAGCACGGCGGTGTTCCAGAAGATCCGCGCCGACATGCAGCAGGGCCGGGACCTGCTGTTCCTCGTGCATGGCTACGACTACACCTTCCGCCAGGCCGTCGCGCGGGCGGCGCAGATCAGCCAGTGGTACGGTAAGGACCGTCCTCTCAGCGTCCTGCTCTACACCTGGCCGTCGCTCGGCGCCGGCGTCTCGCCCTTCAGCTACAAGGACGAGCGCCAGCGGGCGAAGGCGTCGGGACCGGCATTGGGCCGGATCCTGCTGAAGGCGGCCGACTTCATTCGCAACATGCGGCGCGAGGGCCCTTGCCTGCAGCGCATCCACCTCATGGCCCATTCGATGGGCAACTGGGTGCTGCGTGGCGGCATCGAGCAGGCGCGCACCTTCGTCGGCGACAACATCCCGCCGCTGATCGACGAGGTCTTCCTCATGGCCGCGGACGACGACGACGACACGCTGAGCAGCCGCAATAAGATGCAGCCGCTGCTGCGCGGCTGCCGCCGGGTGCACGTCTACTATCACGGCCGCGACCTGGCCTTGAAGGCGAGCGACTATGCCATGGGCAACCCGGATCGGTTGGGCCTCTCCGGCCCCGACGACGAGGACTCGCTGCCGAAGAAAGTCTACATCGCCGACGTCGGCCCGGCGATCATCTGGGACGCCAAGGGCAAGAACGCCTGGACCGAGGACAAGACCGGCCATCAGTACTATCGCAACAACGCCCGCGTCCGCGATGACGTGGTGGAGATCTTGCAGGGCAAGGCCGACGACGAGTTCAGCCAGCGCGAGAAGGGCAAGCGACAATGGCGCTTCAAGCGGACGGCCGGAAGACAGGCCCGCAAAGGCCGCCCGCGCGGCTGAGTTTCTTGGGCGAGGTCCGACCATGACGTCCACAGCCGAGGTAACACCGGCCGCGCTCGAGCGCCTGGCCAGCGTCAGTGCTGCCACGATCTCCATGCAGCTCCTCAAGCGCGGCATCCGGCGCGTGTGGATGGACGGTCCGCGGCCGATGACGCCTGGCACGCCGCGGATTGTCGGCGAGGCCTTCACCCTGCGTTTCATTCCCATGCGCGAGGACATCGCGACGCTGGAGAGCTATCGCGCGGCCGGCTCCCTGCGCGAGGCGATCGAGGCCATGCCGCCGGAGCGCGTCGTCGTCATCGAGGCGCGGGGCGAGCGCGGCTGCGGCACGTTGGGGGACATTCTGGTCGCACGCTTGAAAGTCCGCGGCGCCCGCGGCGTGGTGAGCGACGGCGCCATGCGCGACGTGGCCGAGGTCCGCGCCGTCGGCCTGCCGATCTATTGCAACGGGGCCGCGGCACCACCCTCGATCACGGAACTCTTCTTCGCCGGTTGGGCGCTGCCGATCGGTTGCGGCGGCGCCGCCGTGCTGCCGGGCGACGTGGTGGTCGCCGACGAGGACGGCGCCGTCGTCGTGCCGCGCGCCCTGGTCGAAGAGGTCGCGCAGGACGCGCCGGAGCAGGAGCGCTTCGAGCGCTTCGTCCAGATCCGCGTTCAGCAGGGCGCCCCGGTGCTGGGCCTCTATCCGCCCAACGATCAAACGCTCGCCGACTACGAGGCCTGGCTGGCGGCCGGCGAGCCCGAGCGCTGAAGGCACTCAAGTGCGCAGTCTCAGACGCTCCGTTACCTGGAAGAGCCTGACCCCGGTCGTGGCGGTGATGGCGCCGGTGACGATCGCGGCGCTGTTCTGGTATCAGCATACCCGTCCGGCCGCCCTGTCCGAGGCCGAAGTGCGGGACCTGCTTGCCGGCAACACCATCGAAGGCGGCTGGGGCCAGGAGGGCTCGGGCTATCGGCAGTACTTTGCGCCGGACGGCCTGACCCTCTACGCTGCCGACGAGAAAGCCATGGTCCAGGGAACCTGGACGACCGATGGAGACGGCGCCGTCTGCACCCGCTTCGAGGACCCCGATGCGGTTTGTTTTCAGGTCGGACGCCAGAACGATGGCATGCTCTATTGGATCGATGCGCGCCGTGGCCGAGGCTATCCTTTCGCCGTCCGGTCGGGCAAACGGCTGGCGCCGGCCACCTCGGGCACGACGAGCCGACCCGGCAGCGACGTGGCTTCGGTAACCAACGAATTGGCGGAGAGCAGATCTTGGCGCTTTTGATGAAGGAGGCCTGCGAGTCCTGCGGTGACGGTCTGGCCATCGACGGGCCGGCTACGATTTGCAGCTATGAATGCACTTTCTGCGGGGCCTGCGCCAAACGAATGGAATATCGCTGCCCGAACTGTGGTGGTGACCTGGTCGCGCGGCCGCGCCGTGCCGCGGTGCCCGCGGTCGTCTGAAGGGGGGGAGGCATGCTCACGGCCTTGATCACCGGCGCCAATCGCGGCATCGGTCTCGAGCTCGTCCGTTCCTTCGCCGCCGACGGCTGGGTCGTCCACGCCTGCTGCCGGAACACGGAGAAGGCCAAGAAGCTCAAGGAGGTTGCCGGCGAAGTCACGCGGCACAGGCTGGACGTGACCGACGGCCTGCGGGTCGCGAGCTTGGCGCGCGAGCTGGCCGATGAACCGGTCGACGTGCTGGTCAACAACGCTGGTATGTATGGGCCGAGGATCGGCTTCGGCGAGACCGACTACGACGACTGGCTCGAGGTCTTCAAGACCAACAGCATGGCGCCGCTGCGGATGGCCGAGCGCTTCGTCGCCCACCTGGCGCGCAGCGATCGCAAGTTGATCGTCAACGTCTCGAGCATCATGGGCTCGATCGCGGAGAACAGCAGCAGTGGCTCCTATATCTATCGGACCTCCAAGGCCGCGCTGAACATGGTGACCAAGGGCTTGGCGGTCGATCTTGCCGACCGCGGGATCACGGTCATGAGCGTCCACCCGGGCTGGGTACAGACCGACATGGGCGGAGAAGGGGCCACGGTGTCGCCCGAAGACAGCGTCGCCGGCATACGCCGCCTGATCGACCGCCTGACGCCGGAGGACAGCGGTCGGTTCTATCGCTATGACGGAGAGGAGATAGCCTGGTGAGCGTTCCCCGCTACCACCTCGCCCAAGTGAACGTCGCCCGCGCCTTGGCCCCGATCCACGCGGCACAGATGGCCGACTTCGTCGCCAATCTGGATCGCATCAACGCGCTCGCCGAAGCCGCCCCGGGCTTCGTCTGGCGCCTGAAGGACGAAAGCGGCAACGCGACGGACATCGCGGTCAACGACGATCCGCGCCTGATCATCAACCTTTCGGTCTGGGAGTCGCGCGAGGCGCTGTTCGACTTCGTCTACCGCAGCGGCCACACGAAGATCATGGCGCGCCGCAAGGAGTGGTTCGAGCCCTACGGCCGGGCCTACATGGCGCTCTGGTGGTGCCCGGCCGGTGTGCCGCCGACGGTCGAGGAGGCCATGCGGCGCCTCGCTTTGCTCGATGCGCAAGGCCCTGGCCCCGATGCCTTCACCTTCAAGCAGCCCTTTCCCCAGCCGGCCGGCGGGGGACAGTCCGATGCGGCTGACTGAGGAGCAAAGCCTGATCCGCGATACCGCGCGCAGCTTCGCGCGCGAGCAGCTCGCGCCTCACGCGGCCGATTGGGACCGCGAGGCCCGCTTTCCCAAGGAGGCCGTCGCCGCCATGGGCGAGCTCGGCTTCATGGGCATGCTCGTGCCGCCGGAGCTCGATGGCGCGGGCGCCGATCACGTCGCCTATGCGCTGGCGCTGATGGAGATCGCGGCCGGCGACGGCTCCTGCTCGACCGTCATGAGTGTGCACAACTCCGTCGCCTGCATGCCGATCCTGCGCTTCGGCTCCAGCGACCAGAAGGAGCGTTTCCTGCGGCCCCTGGCGCGCGGCGAGCTGCTCGGCGCCTTCGCACTCACCGAACCGCAGGCAGGCTCGGATGCCAGCGCGATCAAGGCCCGCGCGGAGCGTGACGGCAATCACTACGTCCTGAACGGCACGAAGCAGTTCATCACCTCGGGCCAGAACGCCGATCTGGGAATCGTCTTCGCCGTCACCGATCCCGACAAGGGCAAGAAGGGCATATCGGCCTTCATCGTGCCGACCGACACGCCCGGCTATCAGGTCGCGAGCGTGGAGCGCAAGCTCGGCCAGAAGGCCTCGGACACCTGTCAGATCGTCTTCGAGGACTGCCGGCTGACCCCCGACCTGCTGCTCGGCGAGGAAGGCCAGGGCTACAAGATCGCGCTCTCCAACCTCGAGGGCGGGCGTATCGGCATCGCCGCCCAGTCCGTCGGCATGGCCCGCGCGGCCTACGAGGCGGCACTGACCTACAGCCGGGAACGCCAGTCCTTCGGCACGGCCATCGCCAACCATCAGGCGGTCGGATTCCGCCTCGCCGACATGGCGACGAAGCTGCACGCAGCCGAACTGATGGTGCTCGAAGCGGCCCGCTTGCGCGACGCCGGCGAGCCCTGCCTGAAGGAAGCGGCCATGGCCAAGCTCTTCGCCTCGGAAGCCGCCGAGACGATCTGCTCTGACGCGATCCAGATCCACGGCGGTTACGGCTATCTGGCCGATTTCCCGGTCGAGCGGATCTACCGCGACGTGCGGGTCTGCCAGATCTACGAAGGCACCTCCGACATCCAGCGTCTGGTCATCGCCCGCGAGATCACCGCCGACGGCTGAACCCGGCCGAGTGAGCCCGCGCCCGGCTTTCACCCGTCATTTTGCGTTTGACTCGATAAGAAATTAATGTTTTATATTAATTAATGTCTGTTTGTGTCGATGGCCATCGGCCATCGAATTGGTCTCAAGCGTCCGCAACGCATTGGAGTCACCTATGGATCGAGCCGCGCGACTGCGCCGTCTGAGCAAGGCGATGGGCGTGTTCTGTCTCCTGGCGATTATCGCCTTCCCCCTGGGGCAGGCCCTTTTGTGGTTGGTGTTCGAGCCCTGTGCCATTCTGCAGTCGGGGGCGGGAGATCCGACCGGGCTGAGCATGAGGCTTTGCGGCGATCTCGACGCGCCGGCGAACTTGGAACCCTTCGCGATAGACGGCGCCTTGCCCTACTGGCAGCGCGCCGGCGGTTTCCTGATCGCGATGCTGCCCACGGCCGCGGCCCTCTACGGGCTCTTCGCCCTGCGTCGCTTGTTCCGACTCTACGCTGAGGGACAGGTCTTCTCGCCTGCCAACACTCGGGCCTTTCGCCGCTTCGCTCTTGCCGTCTTCGCCTTCGCCCTGGCGAGGCCCATTGCCTTTACCCTGACGGTGCTGCTCCTGACCATCGACAATCCGCCGGGACAGCGGATGCTCTCGTTCAGTCTGGGCGACGGCGACCTCCTGGCGCTGTTCCTGGGCGGGCTCTTCCTGGTGATCGCTTGGGTCATGGACGAGGGCAGGGCCCTGGCGGAGGCGGAATCCGAGTACATCTGACGTCTCGGTCGAGCGCGGGCTTGAAATGCCGATCATCGTCAATCTCGACGTCATGTTGGCGAGGCGCAAAATGCGCTCGAAAGAGCTCGCCGCGCGCATCGGCATCACCGAACAGAACCTCTCGCTGCTCAAGTCCGGCAAGGTGAAGGGCGTTCGCTTCTCGACGCTGGAGAAGATCTGCGCGGAGCTGCAATGCCAGCCGGGCGATCTCTTCGAGTACCGAGAAGGAGAGCGAGAGCCAGAGGACTGATCTCGCCCCGGGGCGGGCCGCCGGGTCACCGCTTGGCGCCTCGACTTCGGGGCGCCATGATGGGCGCCGGGTCTCATGGCGACGCAAGAGGCAAAGGTGCTGCGCGCTGTCTTGCTCGACCTCGGCGGGGTGGTCTTCGTCGGCGATGCGCTTCTGCCCGGCGCGCGCGAGGCCGTCGATCGGCTTAAGCAGGCGGGCCTCGGCCTGCGCTACATCACCAACACGACCCGGACCCCGCGCAGACTTCTGCTCGAGAAGCTGGCGCGCCTGCAAGTGCCGGTCAGCGCCGACGAGCTCTTCATGCCGGCCGTCGCTGCGCGGCGCCATATCGAGGCGCATGGCCTGAGCCCGCATTTGCTGATCCACCCGGCCCTGGAAGAGGACTTCGCCGGCCTGCCGCAGGATCGCGCGCCCGCCGTCGTCGTCGGCGATGCGGCCGAGGGTTTCACCTATCGGGCCATGAACAGCGCGTTCAGAGCGCTGGAGGAAGGCGCGGCATTCCTCGCGCTGGCGCGCAACCGGAGCTTCCAAGACAGCGACCGGGGCTTGAGCCTCGACGCCGGTCCCTTTGTCGTGGCCCTTGAGTTCGCGACCCGGCGCGAAGCGATCGTTCTAGGCAAGCCCTCGGCCGATTTCTTCCGCGCGGCGCTCGATGGGCTCGGCTGCAAGCCGGGCGAGGTCGCCATGGTGGGTGACGATGTCGAATCCGACATCGCCGGCGCGCAGGCGGCTGGTCTCGTAGGCCTGCTTGTCCGCACCGGCAAGTACCGCGAGGGCGACGAGGCCGCGATCACGCCGCGCCCCACCGCCGTCTGCGCCGATCTGGCGGCGGCGGCCGACTGGATCCTCGCGCAGGGCCCGGACGCCGGGCGCGGCTAGCGTCGGCGACCGGGCCTACGCGCTTCAACGCCACCCGAAATTAACTCGAAGTAAATCAGGTAGTTAGACCTCTTGATCTCGGACCGCTCCCTCCCCATCTCTAGGGCGTGATCGGGCATTTGCCGCTTCGGGAATGCCCACAACCGGCCCGACCTACGAGGTGGGCCATGCTTTGCATGTCGCTTCTGAAGGAGGATGTGTGACAATGCCTAACTTCGACTTTTCTCCCCTTTTCCGCTCCACCGTTGGCTTCGATCCGATGGTTCGCATTCTCGAGTCGGTGCTCGAGAGCGAGCGGGCGTCGAGCGGCTATCCGCCCTACAACATCGAGAAGACCGGCGAGAATGCCTATCGCATCTCGATCGCCGTGGCCGGCTTTGGTGAGGACGAGCTCGACGTCGAGGCTCGCGACAACACGCTGGTCATCAGCGGCAAGATCGCCGACGAGGAAGCGGAGAAGCGCTTCCTGCACCGCGGCATCGCCGGCCGCGCGTTCCGTCGCAGCTTCCAGCTCGCCGACTAC
>JAKSDN010001004.1 GCA_022360075.1 Kiloniellales bacterium
CGCGAAGTGGACATCGAAGGCGGCGACCTCTACGTCAAGCGGGCGCTGCGGTACAACGTCGCCTTTTCGCAGATCGCGGAAAACCTCTCGACGGCGATGGAGTACGGCTTCTTCAAAGACAACGAGGTGCTGTTCCTGGCCGTGCTCGACGAGGCGAAGGCGGCGTTATCGACGACCGAGGCTGCGGCATTGCAGGCGGCTTGGGACGCGACCAAGAGCCGCGCGGAGGACAACAACGGCCTCAATCTCGATCAGGCCATGCCGGGTGTGGACGACCTGACGGGCCCTTGGGCCGACCTCTGGAAGACGGGCACCGCGGCCGGCGACTTGCTCCAGGGCAACAAGGGGCAGGACCGCCTGAGCGGCGGGGCCGGCAGCGATACCCTGGACGGCGGGGAGGGGGCGGACCTGCTCGTCGGCGGCACGGGCAGCGACACGCTGCGGGGCGGCGCGGGCGACGATACCTATCTGTTCAAGCTCGGCGACGGCACGGACCAGGTGATCGACGACCACAGCCACAGCGACGCCGGCCAGGACCGCGTACGCTTCGGCGCCGGCATCGCGGTCGGCGACGTGACGCTGCAGCTTTCCGGCACCAACGTCATCGTCCAGGTCGCCAACCCGGGCGGCAACGACAGTCTTACGCTGCAGAACTGGACCAACGTCGAGGACCGGGTCGAGCTGCTCGAGTTCGCGAACGGCGAACTCTACCAGATCGTGCGGAACGGCGCGACCATGGCGCTGACGGCCATCGCGCCGGCTGCGGCGGGCAGCCCCTCCAGCGTGCCCAACCCGACGGCCTCGGCGAGCTTCTTCGTGGTCGACTGGGCGGGCGACGGCCTGCAGTCGGTCGCGGCGGGCGACTCCACGGCGCTGTTCGACATGGACCTCGACGGCTACATGGAGCAGAGCGGCTGGATCGGCATCACCGACGGCTTTCTCGTCCAAGACGCCAACAACGACGGGATCGTCAACGACGCGAGCGAGCTGTTCCTCGCCTCCGGCACCTGGACCGGGCCCGGAACGGGCCCGGCCTTGCTGTCCGACCTCGATACCAACAACGACGGCATCATCGACTCGAGCGACAACAACGGCAGCTTCGACTTCGACTCCCTGCGCATCTGGATCGATGCGAACCAGGACGGCCAGACCGACCTCGGCGAGTTCAAGGCGCTGCATCGCTTCGGCCTGACCGGCATCGAGGTCGGCGGGACGCCGACGCAGCAGTCCCTGGCCGGCAACGACGTCTCTTCCGAGCACTATCTGCGCCTGCTCGGCTGGCACGACAACGCGCGTGGCGCCGGCTACGGCATCGCCTTCACCTACAACGCGCAAGGCGTTTCCGTGGGCACCGTGGCCGGCACGAGCTTCGGCGAGATCGAGTTCGAGGGCCGCAGCTCCGTGATGTTCGGTGCCGCCGAGCAGGCCCTGAGCCTAGATCTCGACGTCGACGTTTCGCGCGTGCTGACCGGCGGTGACGACAACGATACGCTCAAGGTCGATGTCACCAAGCTGTCCGTCACGGACCCCGAAGGGGTCATGATCAACGGCCTCGACGGCAACGACACGATCGCCGGCGGCGACGGTGCCGACCAGCTGATCGGCGGCCTCGGCGCCGACTCCATCGACGCCAAGGGCGGCGACGATATCATCGTGATCGACGCGGCGGACCTCGCGGTCGGCGTCGATGCCGGCGCCGGCTACGACATGCTGATGGTCGAGGACGACACCGCCGTCAACCTCAACCTCGCGACCTACAACGCCGAAGCGGCGATCGGCGGCGGCGGCAACGACACGCTCGGCACGACCAGCAGCGACGCCGTCGTGATCGGCGGCGGCGCCGGCGACGACACCATAACCGGCACGGCCGGTGACGACCGCCTGGACGGCGAGGACGGGCAGGACAAGCTGTTCGGCGGCGCGGGCGACGATCTGATCAAGGGCGGGACGGGCAGCGACACGCTCCACGGCGGCGTCGGCAACGACCTGCTCTACGTCGACGCCAGCGATCTTCAGACCAATGTCGACGGCGGCGCCGGCTTCGACATGCTGGTGGTCGAGGGCGAGAAGGGCGCGATGCTCGATCTCAGCCTGGCGAACGTCGAGCTGGCCATCGGCAGCGCCGGCGACGACCACTTCAGCGCCAGCGGCGGCGAAGCGGTCGAGATGATCGGCGGCCGCGGCACCGATCGCCTGTCCGGCGGCCTTGGAAACGACGTTCTGAGCGGCGGTGCCGACGACGATATCGTCAAAGGCGGCATGGGCGACGATCGCCTCGAGGGCGGCACTGGGCGCGATGTCTTCGTCTACGGCAATGCAGCGACCGACGGGCACGACACGATCACCGATTTCGACGCGGCGCCCGGCGCGCTGGCGGATCGGATCGACCTGATGGACCTGTTCGACCGGATCGGTGGAATCTACAGCGATGGGAGCAACGATGCGCAGGATCGGCTCAATGCCATCACGCTGACGACCGGCGACCACGACAGCGACGGCAAGTCGGATGACGTCCGCCTGACCATCGCCGGCCAAAGCGCCTTTTCCATTACGTTGCTGGACACGACGCGGGCCAGCGCCGAGGCGGGCTTGCATCTCGTCGATAGCAGTCTGATCGGACGCCGAGGCCTCGAGATCGTTGGAGAAAAGCCCGGCGACACGCTGGGCTTTGCAGTCGGTCTGGCCGGCGACGTCAACGGCGACGGCAAGCTCGACTTGATCCTCGGAGCGCGGAACTTCAACGACACCTTTGCAGGTGGCGTGACGTGGCAAGTCGGCGCGGCTTACGTGCTCTACGGCCGCGGGGATGGGCCGTTCTTGGGTGATTTCTCGGGTATTGACCTGAAAAGCTTGAGCCGGGCGGACGGGTTCAGAATCGACGGCGCCGTCCAGTACGCCTATCTCGGCACCGACGTATCCGGTGCGGGCGATTTCAACGGCGACGGCTACGATGACATCATTGTCGGCGCGCGGAACGACCCCGCCGTCGCGTACAACGCCGGTTCGGCCTACGTGATCTACGGCAAGGCCGATGGCATCGATTCGATCGACACGGCAAATTGGTCCGCGGCGCACGGCTTCCGCATCTTCGGCGCTGCGGGTGACGACCTGGCCGGGGGGGCGGTGAGTTCGGCCGGCGACATCAACAATGACGGTATCGATGATCTTATTGTCGGTGCCTACAACAACGCTGGAACCGGCAGTGCCTATGTCCTCTACGGCCGGGCCGGGGGGATCGGCGACGTCAATCTGGCCGATCTCACGGCCGAGCAGGGCTTCCGGATCAAAGGCGCCGCGCAGAACGACCTCGCGGGCTGGTCCGTGGACCGTGCCGGCGACATCAATGCGGACGGAATCGACGACTTCATCCTCGGCGCGATCAAGAACGATCAGCTGCAGGGCTCGGCCTACGTCATCTACGGCAAGCAAGGGGGTTTGCAGGAGATCAACCTCGCTAGCCTGACCGCCGCCCAGGGCTTCCGACTGACCGCCCAGTCCGACTACCACCGCTTCGGCAACGCTGTCAGTGCTGCCGGCGACTTCAATGGCGATGGAATCGACGATCTTGTCGTCGGCCAACCGATGCCCGGTTCGCAGAACCAGAGTGTTGCCGCGGCCGGACCCGGTGCCGCCTTCGTGATCTTCGGGCGAGTCGGCGGACTGCCGACGGTGAACGTGACCAATCCCAATCCCACGCCCTATGGCTTCCGAGTCATTGGTGAAAACACCCATGACCGGTTCGGCTACTACGCCAGCGGCGCTGGCGACGTGAATGGCGACGGCTATGCCGATGTGATCGTCGGCGCGCACAACCATGGCGCCGGCGGATACAGGTCGGGCGCTGCCTACGTGGTGTTCGGCAAGGGGCTCGGCGCCTCTGCCTTCCCGGACATCTACCTTCCGAACCTCAGGCCGGATCAGGGTTTCAAGATCATCGGCGAGGAAGCCAACGATCGCACGGCCATCGTTGAGGCCGCCGGAGATCTCAACGGCGACGGTTTCGACGACCTCATTATCGGCGGCGACCAGAACGGCGCGGGTGCTGCCTACGTCATCTATGGCAAGGCCAACGGATTTCAGACTCTCGACCTCTCGAACCTCGACAGGATTGATGGGACAGGCGCGGGCGAGTCGCTGCTCGGCAGCGAAGGCACCGATGTCATCAGCGGCCATGGCGGAGACGACCTGCTCATCGGCGGTGGCGGTGCGGACACGCTCGACGGAGGTGCGGGGAACGACCTGGCCAGCTACGTCTACTCCGACAGCGGCGTGACCGTGAATCTTGCGGCGAGCGCCGCGACCGGCGGTGAGGCGACCGGCGACCTGCTGCTGTGGATCGAAGACCTGGCCGGTTCGGCCCATAGCGACACTTTGATTGGAAACTCCGGCGTCAATCGGCTATTTGGCGGGGACGGCGACGACACGCTTCGAGGCGCCGGCGGCGACGATCTGATCGAAGGCGGTGCCGGCATCGATCGGGCCGTCTTCGGCGCCAACAAGGCCGCCTTCAGCTACAGCTTCAGCACCACGCTCGAGGCCTGGACCGTCCAGCACACGGTCGGCGGCAGTGAGGGCACGGACACGCTGCGCGGGATCGAGTATCTGGTCTTCAACGATCAGACCGTCCAACTGAACCGGGCGCCGGAGGTCGATCTGGGCATCGCCGATCGGACCGCGCTCGAAGACGCCAGCTTCACCTTCTCGATTCCGACG
>JAKSDN010001175.1 GCA_022360075.1 Kiloniellales bacterium
CGCCGTGCTCGAGACGAAGAGCTGGCCCAAGATCCTCTGGCACATCCAGCTTCCCTACCTGATCCCGGGGCTGACGGCGGTACTGATCTTGGGCACGGCCGACACGCTGAAGCTCTTCGACATGGTCTTCACGATGACCCGCGGCGGCCCGGGCTCCTCGACCGAGCTGATCAGCCTGCTGATTCAGCGGGTCGGCTTCCGGGTCTTCGACCAGGGTCTCGCCTCGGCCCAGGCCATCGTCCTGCTGATCATCACCATCGTGCTGTCGCAGCTCTACATCCGCCTGATCTACCGCGAGGTGGCGCGATGAGCGGGCTGGTCCGCAGCCGGGCCGGCGGGGGCCTCAAGAGCCGCACGGCGATGGGCGAGATCGTGCTGCTGCTGCTGATCCTGCTGTTCTGTGTCTTCCCGTTCTACTGGATGGTGACCACGAGCCTGAAGGATCAGGTGGTCGCGCTCGCCTCGCCGCCGGTCTGGAGCTTCGCGCCCACGCTCGGCAACTACGCGGAAGTGCTGATCGAGGACAAGGTCGGCGCCAGCCTGATCAACTCACTCATCGTCGCGGTCTTCACGACCTTGCTCGCACTCCTGGTCGGCACGCCGGCGGCCTACGCGCTCGCGCGCTACGAGTTCCGCGGCAAGCGCGATCTCTGGTTCTGGTTCATCACCAACCGCATGGTCAGCCCGATCGTGCTCGCCCTGCCGTTCTTCCTGATCGTGCGCAGTCTCGGCCTGCTCGATACGCATATCGTCCTGATCCTGATCTACCTGACCTTCAACCTGCCGATCGTGATCTGGATCTGCACCGATCAGTTCCGCTCGATCCCCAAGGACCTGGACGAGGCGGCGGCGCTCGACGGCGCCGGGCCTTGGCGCACCTTCTCGCGCATCGCCTTGCCGCTGGCGGCGCCGGGCATCGCGGTCTCGGCCATCTTCTCCTTCATCTTTTCCTGGAACGAGCTCATGTACGCGCTGGTCTTGACCCGCAAGGTGGCCAAGACCGCGCCGGCGGTCGCCGTGGGCTTCATGGAAGGCTACAATCTGCCCTACGGCAAGATCATGGCGACCAGCACCTTGATCGTGATCCCGGTGATCATCTTCGCCTTGATCGCCTCGCGGCAGCTCGTGCGCGGCCTGACCATGGGCGCGGTGAAGTAGACGGCGGCCGCGAGAGAAGCGACGAAGACGAAAGAGCCATGCTTCACGCCATCGACTCGCTCGAGGAGGAACGTTTCCAGGTCCGCGTGGCCTGGCTCTACCACGTCGAGGGTTTGACCCAGGCCTCGATCGCCGATCACCTCGGCGTCACCCGGCTCAGGGTGAACCGGGCGCTGGGTGAGGCCCTGCGCAATGGCGTGGTGAAGGTCAGCATTCACTCCGCCTTCGCGCCCTGCCTGGAGCTCGAGGCGAGGTTCAAGGAGCGCTACGGGCTCTCGAATGCCGTGATCACGCCCGAACCGGCCGACGACGAGAACGTGCAGGCGGTGGTCGGCGCCGAGCTCGGCCGCTACATCTCGCTGCTGCTGACCGACCCGGCCATCAAGCTCTTCGGCATCGGCTGGGGCAACACCCTCAACATCGCCACGCGTGCCGTGAAGCCCTCGAAGCGCGATGACCTCGAGATCATCTCGGTCATGGGCGGGCTGTCGCGCGGCTCGGACGTGAACTCCTTCGAAATCACGACGCGGCTCGCCAACCTCTACGCCGCCGAGCGGACCTACATGACCGCGCCGCTGTTCGCCAGCACTGAGGAATCGCGCGATATCATCATGGTCCAGGACGTCTTCCAGGAGGTCCTGACCCGCATTCGCCAAGCCGATGCCATCGCGATGGGCGTCGGCGACATCTCGGACCGCTCGCTGCTGATCCGAAACGGCTTGCCGAAGGACGTGACCGGCGACGACCTGATCGCCGCCGGTGCCGTCGGCGACATGCTCGGCTTCTTCGTCGATGCCGAGGGCGGGCCGATCGATCACCCCATCACGCGCCGCGTGATCGGCATCGATCCTTTCGAGCTGAAGTCGCGGCCCAATGTCATCCTGGCCGCCGGCGGCGCCCACAAGGTCGCGATCATCAGGGCCGCGCTCGGTTCCGGCATCTTCGATGTCTTGGTCACCGACCAGCGGACCGCCGAGGCGGTGCTCGGGGAGTGAGGCGGTCGTGTCACACCGAGGCGCGGGTGCGTTGAAGAATTCGGCGCCCTGGATGTCCCGCGTGCGTGCTTCGAGACGCCCGCCAAGGCGGGCTCCTCAGCATGAGGGCTATCCTTTGCGCCATCCTCGATCTTCCTCATCCTGAGGAGTGCCCGTCAGGGCGCGTCTCGAAGGACGCACAGTGGCGTTGCCACGAGGGTCTGCCGATCGAGAAAGCCTCGCCGTCTGATCAGGGCACGAAGGCTCCTCTCTAGC
>JAKSDN010000337.1 GCA_022360075.1 Kiloniellales bacterium
CGCGTTTCAGGTCACGCAACAAAACGTTCAAACTCCCGACCCGGCGAACCCGGGCTTCAGCGTGCAGACCGGCGAGGTCCGCTCCCGCGGCATCGAGCTGGAAGGCGTGGCGAGCTTCGACAACGGCTTGAGCCTGGCGGCGGCCTACACCTTTCAGGATGTCGAAGTCACCAAGGCCAACGACGGGACCAAGGGCAACGCGCCCGCCGGGACGGCCGAGCACTGGGCATCGGTCTGGGGCGACTACACGATCCAGGATGGCCTGCTTGAAGGACTGGGCGCCGGGCTCGGTGTCAGGTATATCGGCGAGAGCGCCGGGGACGACAACGGCACCTTCACGGTGCCCGATTACACCCTGGTCGATGCGGCAATTCACTACGACCTCGGCGCGATCGTGCCGGCCCTGAGCGGTTCGCAGATTTCGATCAACGCCAGCAACCTGCTGGACAAGGACTACGTCGCCTCCTGCGCCAGGATCGATCGTTGCTTCCAAGGCGTTGGCCGCAACGTTATCGCGACTCTCAGGCTGCGCTGGTGATTCCGGAGGCGGCATCGGGACCGAGCCGCCGCCGCGCGGCCGCGGGCGTGCTCCTGCCGCGATGAAGGGCGGCGCTTCGCGGATCGACGTTCTGTCTCGCATAGCCGCCGCCGTCGTCGGCGGTTATGTGCTGTCCGCGGCAACGGCGGTCTGCCTTGCGCTGCTTCTGCCAATGATGCGGTCCGAGGCTGTGCTGACCGGCACGATGACCAGCTTCATCGTTTACGTCGGTGTCGCCATCTGGGTCTTCGCGGTGTCCAGCGCGGGGCGCGCCTGGATCGGGCTTGTCTTGTGCGCCGGCATGCTTGGGGGCGTCGTGCTGATCTTTCGCCTCGGTGGCGCGCCGTGAAGGCCGGGTTCCGTCAATCGATGGCCTGGCTGCACACCTGGTCGGGCCTGATCGTCGGATGGCTGCTGTTCGCGATCTTTCTGACCGGCGCCGTCAGCTTCTACCGGCAAGAGATCACCCAATGGATGCGGCCGGAGCTGCGCCAACTGACCCCTCCGCCCGATGCTGCCCCCATAGCCTTGAACAGATTGCACGACCTCGGTGCCGGTGCCCGGCGCTGGCTCATCGACTTACCGGACGAGCGAGACCCGGTCGCGCATCTCTACGTCTGGCGCGACCCCGGAGAGACTCCCGCTTTTCAGCGGGAAGAACTCGATGCGGCCAGTGGCGAAACGGTCACGGGGCGCTCCACATACGGCGGCGATTTTCTCTTCTACTTCCACTTCGACCTGAACATGCCCTCGATCTGGGGGCGCCTGATTGTCGGTGCCGCGGCGATCGTGATGCTGGTCGCGATCGTCAGCGGCGTCATCACGCATCGGCGCATCTTCAAGGACTTTTTCACCTTCCGGCCCGGTAAGGCCGCGCAGCGTTCCTGGCTCGATGTCCACAATCTGCTGGCGGTGATGGCCCTGCCTTTCCACCTGATGATCACCTATACCGGGCTGATTACGCTGATGTTTCTCTACATGCCCTGGGGCCGGGACATCGCCTATCAAGGCGACCGCCAAGCCTTCCTCTCGGAAGCTGCACTCAGCACGACGATTCCGGCGGCGGCGGGCGTCCCAATGCCCCTGGCGCCGATCGGCCCCATGCTCGCGGAAGCGGCCCGCCGCTGGAACGGCGCCGCCGTAGGCCGCATCGATGTCTATCGCCCCGGCGATGCCAACGCACTGATCGAGTTCACCGTGTCGGACGCGGAGCAGCTTGCCTTTCATCGCCGGAAGATCACTTTCGACGGGACCACGGGCGAGGTGGTTGCCGCGACGGACGACACCCATTGGGCCGCGGAAACTCAGGGCGTCCTCTACGGCTTGCACATCGGGCGCTTCGCCGACCCTGTCGTCCGCTTCCTGTACTTCCTGTCGAGCATTGCCGGCACCGCCATGATCGCGACCGGCCTCCTGCTGTGGGAGATCAAGCGCCGCGCCACAGAGGCCGCAGATGAAAAGGCGCGCTTCGGCCCGCGCCTGGTCCAGACCCTCAACCTCGGCACCATCGTCGGCTTGCCGATCGCAATAGCGGCGTTCTTCTGGGCCAATCGGCTCCTGCCCCCGAATCTTGCCGAGCGCGCGGACCTGGAGGCCATCAGCTTCTTCTCGGCTTGGCTGCTGGCCATGTTCCATCCGATGCTACGGCCCATCGGCAGGGCCTGGGTCGAGCAGCTTGTCTTCGCCGCGTTGCTTTACGGGACCTTGCCCCTGGTCAACGCAGCGACCACCGGACGCCATCTCGGTATGACACTGGCCAGTGGCGACTGGGTCCTGGCCGGTTTCGATCTGACCATGTTGGGCGTGGGCTTGCTCCTGGCTTGGGTGGCGCGAATTGTCGGCCGGAAATCGCCAAACAGCGCGCAGTCCCAGATCCCTGAGCAAGCTGTGTCCACTCGGGAGCCGCTGGAGCAGCGGCGATGATGACGCTGCTGACATCGGCACTGGCCTATGCAGGTTTCACGGGTCTTTGCCTGGCGATGCAGCGGCATCACCGGCAACTATGGGGTCGCCAACCGAGCCGGACAGCGAGCGCTCGTCTCCGACTTGCCGGATGGCTATGCCTGATTTCGTCCATTGCGCCCTGCATCTTCGCATGGGGCACGGGGGCAGGCATCGTGGCCTGGTTCGGCATACTCACGGCGGCCGGCTTGGTTCTCGCATTCCTCTTGCCCTATGCGCCACGCGCGGCGGCTCTGCTCGGACTGCTTGGACCGATGGCGGCGGCGGCCATATCGGTCATAGCCGCGACGCCTTAGGCCTTCAGGGCGAGCTTCGCTCCAACTCGCTACCCAAGCGAGGCGGGCCAAGGCGCTTTCGCCCCCCATCCAACAATCACGACCTGCAAGACGTTGCGCGCCGGCAGCGTGATCGCTAAAAGCGATTGCGAACGGTTCTCAACTAGATCCGTCCGCTTGCGCGACGCGTGCCACCCTGGGGCGGCGGTCGTGCCGGCATCGGTGGGAGAGGATGCTTGGCGCCGGGCCAGGACAGCACGGCATTCGGCCTTTTCGCGACGCATCGCGGCGCGCTGATCGACTATGCCAACGGCATCGTCGGCGACCGCGCGCAGGCGGAAGACCTGGTGCAGGAGGCCTTTCTCCGCTTCGCCACCGCCAAGGACAAGCCGCAGGTCGAGCGCCCGGCCGCCTATCTCTATCGGATCGTCCGCAACCTGGCGATCGACTGGGTCCGGCAGCGCGCGCGCGAGCAGCGCCGGCAGGCCGAGGAGCCGGCCTGGTGGATGCTGCCCGACGTGGCCAGGACTCCCGAACAGGAGCTGCTGCATCGCCAAGACCTGGCCCGCATCGCCGCGGTGCTTGCCGAACTCTCGCCCGAGGCGCGACTTGCCGTCGAAATGCATCGCTTTGGCGGCTACACCCTGAGCGAGATCGCAGCGCGGCTGAACGTCTCCGTCCCCACGGTCCACCGCCTGGTCCGCGACGCACTGGTGAAGATCGCCGTGCGTCTCGGTGCCCAGTCCGAAGAGTGAGTGAAAGAAACGCCCGTGCAGTTCGTCTTTAGGATGTGGGTAACAATCGTCGGCCTAGACGCCGGCCCTGCGCCCGGCACAGGCCCAACGACGGGCCGGCCGGCCGCACGACCCGGATAGCATGAGGCAGGAGATGACCGACCGCGAGCCGTCCGACCTCCGCCTGGAAGAGGCGATGGATTGGCTCCTGCGCCTGCGCGAGGCGCCCGACGACTCCGACCTCCGCCGTCGGGTCGAGGCCTGGGTCGCCGCATCTCCCGATCATCGCCGGGCCTGGGACCAGGCGCGCAAGACCTGGCAGACCCTGGGCGAGGTGCCGCCCGCCACGGTTGCGGCCTGGGACTTGCCCCCTGCCGAAGCGACCGGACCGGAGGCGCCTCCGCCCTCGTCCGCACCCGACATCGCGCGCGTTGTCCGGGCACCGCGACCGAGACGGCTCGCCCTCGCCGCCGCCCTGGCCGCGGCGGCCTGCCTGGTTCTGGTCTTCGCGCCCTCGCTCTTCTTGCGCCTGCAGGCCGACCATGTGACGGCCGCCGCGGAAATGCGCGAGGTCGTGCTGGAAGACGGCAGCGTCGTGCAGCTCGCCCCGGAGAGCGCCATCGACCTGCGATTCACCGCGGCGCGGCGCGGCGTGGCGCTTCTTACGGGCGACGCCTTCTTCGAGGTGGTGCCGGACGCCCAGCGTCCCTTCGTCGTGGAAGCCGAAGACCTTCAAGCCCGCGTGATCGGCACCGCCTTCGGCGTCGGCGTCTCGCCACGCGCGATCTCCGTCGAAGTCGTGAGCGGCACCGTCGGGGTGAACGTGCAGGGCGCCCAGTCGGAAAGTGCGGGGCCGCTGCTCGACGAACGCCTGGACCGGGGCCAGGCCCTTCGCTTCGATCGCGCGACGCGGACCGCCTCGCTGGAGCGGAGACCACCGGGCGACATGGCGGCCTGGCGCCAGGGGACGCTGCTGGTGGTCGATGCCAGCATCGCCGAGGTGGTCGAGACCCTGCGGCGCTATCGCCCTGGCTGGATCGTGATCGCCGACGAGCGCCTGGCCGCGCAGCGGGTCAACGGCCTTTACGACCTGCGCAATCCGGACAGCGCCCTGCGCGCGCTGGTCCACCCGGGCGGCGGCCAGGTCCATGAAATCACGCCCCTCTTGCGCGTGTTGCGGTAGCGCGCAGAGCGACAGCCGCCGACGAAGTCCGGCTCCATGAAAAAAAACCTCGACCTCTTCGTCATGGATAAGGAGATGCGAATGAAAGGCATTCGCAGTCTGTTGTGCGAGAGAGGGGCAGATGGGTCAGTGGGGACGGGGGGGCTCGGTGCCGGCTGGGGAGACAGCCGTCGGACGGGCGGCGACGCGGCTGCGTTCGACGGTGATAGGAATCGGCCTGGCCGTGGTCGCCCTGCCGGCCTTCGCGCACGAAACCGAACGAGGAACACTGGCCGGGGCCGCCGAGGCCGGGCGCC
>JAKSDN010000521.1 GCA_022360075.1 Kiloniellales bacterium
ACCTTGATCACCTTGGCGGCGGGCAGGCTCTTCGCCTGCACCCAGTTCTCGCGATCGAGCGGAATGACCTGGTCCCCGACCGCAAGGCCCCGCACGGCCGACCCCACGGCGGCGATACGCCCCACGCCCTCGGCGCCCGGCGTCGCGGGCAGCGGCGGCTTGGTCGCGTAGTCACCGGTCAGGCCAAGCAAGTCGGCCGGGTTGATCGGGAAGGCCTCGATCTCGACCACGACTTCGTCGTCGCTGGGGGGACCCGGATCGGGCGCCTCGGCGCAGCGCACCACCTGATCGACCGGCCCGAAATCGAACTGCTCGACGACCTTCATCGCGGATCTCCCCTCCTTGCCCAGGTCCGACTATTCACCTGGCACCCGAAGGGGAGCCGATCAAGAGCCGCCGTCGCGTGGCGCGGCTGCCCCGGGGCGTGCACTCGCGAACGGCATCTTCGTTTAAGATCCAATCCTCAAGTCGATCCGTGTTCCAAGCTAGCTGCTCGCGCCTTGCAACGCTTGTCCGCTTCGGCCGCCTCTTTTCAAGGAATGCTCGCGCCACATGATGACAAGACCACCGCCGACGATCAAAAATGCGCCTGGAATCAGCCGATCGAACGGCGCTTCTGAGAAGAAAACCCAACCGAGGAAAAACGAAGACGGGATTCCGAAGTATTCGAACGGAGATAGGCTGCTTGGCTCCGCCAATCTGTACGCTGTAGTCATGCAGTAGGCAGCAACGCCTCCTGCCATACCCATGGCAGCGAGCCACATCCAGTCTTCCAATGTTCCAATTTGGACAAAGCTGTCTGTGAGAATGACCAACGCAGTCGACCCAATCAATGAACCAGAATTATAGTAAAGATTGATCAAAGCTGTGGGTACGGTCTTGTCGAACAGCGGCGTCGTGACACCGGTGCAGGCGAAGCCGAACGCAGCACAAAGCGGCAGGATTGCGTACCAGGTAAAACTCTGAGCTGTGGGGCCCATCACCAACACGACACCGGTAAAGCCAATCACCACCGCCAGCCAGCGCCAAGGGCCGACCCGATGGCCCAGGAACGGAATAGACAAAGCCGTCAGAAATAGCGGACCAGAAAATAAAATCGTCGTTGCTGTCGCAAATTCCAAATGAAGCAGAGAAAGATAGAAACTCAATTGGGCGAACACACCCAAGCCACCACGGATAAAGGCGAGCCTCCATTGCCTTATCACGACGGGCCTGCCTGCTTGAATCCAGCTTTGAGACCAGAAGAGAATGAGCAGGCTTGGGATGAGCCCAAAGACGTTGCGAAACATCGCAAGCTGTGGGGTGGGGTAACGCTGACTAAGGTGCTTTATGATCGCGCCCATGACATCATAGAACATGATGGCCATCAGCAGCACGGCCGCTGCCGCGACGAAAGACGCTGGGTTATGTCGGGTGTTCACTGAAATGTTCCTTACCATCCAGAATCGCGAAGGAACCCGACTATCTGCGCATTTAATTCCTTGATAAGTCTGCAATTTTTCTTCAAAATTTGGCTATCCACAAACCTTGAGATGAAAATGGCGGCACAGGCGGAACGCACGCCGCTTTAAGGCTGCCCAACTGTGGGATAGTTCTCGCCGTCAAGGCTTATGACGCGACCGAGATACGAGCGCGCGTGAGTTCACCTGGAGTCTGGACGGATATCGCACGCCGTGGGAACCGGCGCGAACCTATCCGCTTCAGCCTGCATCTCTACCGGGGCCGGACTCAGGTCGAGCGGTTCTTCCTCGTGCTCGTGGTCATCCGGCTCAAGTTGCGCGTTTGTGAGGCCACGGCCTAGTCGCGCACGATTTGCACCGAGCAGCTCGCGTGGCGGGCGACCCGCGCCGTGTTCGGGCCGAGCAGATAGTCCTTGAGCGAAGGCCGATGCGCCGCCATGACGATCAGCTCGACCTCCATCTCCTCGGCCGTCTCGACGACCTGCTCGTAGATCGTGCCGTGCTTGGCGACCACGCCGCCCATCAGGCCCTCGGGCACGAACTCCTTCGCCACCTCGCGTAGCCGCCCTTCCGCCTGCTTGACGATGTCCTTGATGTCGTAGTCGAGCGAGCCATGCTCCTCGCCGCGGATCGCGTAGCGCCAGTCGAGGCCGCCAATCAGGTGCGGCACGACGGTCATGACCCAGACTTCGCCTTCGAGAATGCGCGCCTGGTTGACGGCGTTCGGCAGAGCCTTGATCCAAGAGCTCTTGTGCTCGAGATCGATGGGAACGAGAACTTTTGCGGTCATCGAAGTCCCTCCTACTGCCGACACCTAGGACGGACGGCGTTGTCTCGGCGAGCGCGCCACGAGCAGATAGACCATCCACACGATGAACAGCATCGCCAGAATGTTGATGATCGAGGTCGCCGCGTCGGCGACGAGGGGCTGCGGGCCATCCTCCAACTCCGGGCGCAAGGCCGCCGCCGTCGGCGCCGCCGGGTCGACCGTCTCGGTGGCGCCCAAGGCCTCCGCCAGCTCACGCACCGTCTCGGCCGGGATCGGCTGTGTCGCCGCCGTGCCGGTGGTCCCGGGCCCTTGCGCGCCGAACTCCTCGCGCTCGCCGGACGGGCCGGCAAGCACGACCTGGGTGCTCAGCGTCTCCACCGCCCCGCTCTGCCCCGCATAGGTGCCTGCGGGGACCTTCGCCGAGCGCAGGAAGGAGAATCGCAGCGGCGCGCTGCCCTCGTTCCAGCCGTTGATCGGCAGGAGCCGATAGGTGCCGCCCTTCATCAGATCGAGCGCCGTTTTGTCGCCGAGCGGCGCCATCACGAAGATCGCGTCGACGAGGCCCTTGGTCATGGCTTCGAACTGCGCCTTGAGGTCGCCCGAGGCGCCGGAGACGAGCTGGACGTCGCCGGCACCGATGCCCGACAGCACCATCCGGGCCACCCGGTCGGAGGCCGATCCGGCCTGGCCGACGCCGAGCTTCTTGACGTCGGCCAAGGAGCCGATGTCCTTCTTGCTCGTGACGACGTGGGCGAGACGGTAGCCGATCACGCCCAAGGCCTCGGCGGTGCTGGCGACCTGCGCCTCGCCCTCGGCCAGCTCGTAGAAGGACTCGATGCCGGCGACCGAGAGCCGCGCATCGCCCGAGGTGACGAGCTCCAGCGGGTTGGGCGCCCGCCGCACCTCGATCGGGCGCTTGGGGAAGACGCTGCGCGCCGCCCGCACCGCCTTGCCGGCCGGCCCGGACAGCGAGTCCAGCTCGCCCATGGCGACCGTCAAGGGATCGGCCGCCGCCGCGCCGCTCGCCGCCTGAGTGGCATCGAGCAGCTCCGCCGACACGAGGTAGTCCAGGGCAACGGCGGGCACGCTGCGCCCGTCGAGCTCGACCTCGGCGATCAGGCCGCGCATGGCATCGGCCGTGATCTTCCCTTCGAGCCGCGCCAGGGCCGCCGACAGCGTCGGGAACTTCGCCAGCGCCTCCGAACGCACCAGGGGCGAGGCCTCGTAGACCGGGAAGAACGTGAGGTCGTCCTCCAGGACCACGAGGTTGAAGGCGTCGATCTGCGGGTCGGTGCGGAACATCTCCGCGACGACCACCTCGTTGTCGAGCAGGGCCTGCATGATCTTGGCCTTGCCGTCCTCGGCCAGGGAGTAGGAGAGCACCTTGCCGGTTTCGAGACCGTAGCGGCGCACCATGGCCCCGAGGCCGTCGAGCGGACGCTGCGTGAAGGTCACGTCCGTGGCGATCGAGACCGCGCCGAGGCCGGCGAGATCGCTGATCTTCGTGATGCCCTGGGCCCGGGCCGTCTCGGGCTTGACCACGAGGACGTAGTCGTTTGAGAAGCCGAAGCGGCCGCGCCAGTCGAGGCCGAGATCGGCGTAGAGCGTGCTGACCCGCTCGAAAGCGGCATCGCCGTCCGACAGCGGCGCCTGGCCGAGGAAGACCAGGCCGGTCCCGTTGTACTCCGGATAGACGTCGATCTTGCCCTGCTTCAGGCCCTCGAAGGTCACCGCCGGCGTGCCGTAGGGAATGGCCCGCTGGACCGTGATGCCCTCGCGCTCGGCCATCAGGGCCATCATCTCCGAGAGGATCATGGACTCGGTGAAGTCCTTGGAGCCGACCCGGAGGATGGGGACCTCCTGCTCGCAGCCGGCCAGGGCGGTGGTGAGTAGGATTGCGGCCAGACCGTATCCCAACGGGCGGTGGGGCAATCCGAAACGCTTGGTCTCAAACATTTTTCGCACCCTCCCGATCGACTACTTGGCCGGTCCGGCGGCCGGGGCGCCGCGGCGCGCTTCCGCGGCCGCCTCCTCTTCGGCCGCCTGCGCCCGGGCCATGCGGCGGGCGAGCTTGGCATCGCGCTTCTCCGGGCTTTCGTCCTCGGCGAGCGCTCGGAAGAAGCCGACGAGCTGGATCAGGACGATGAAGGTGAAGGGAACCGCCCCGGTGATGGCCATGGCCTTGGCGACCGACACGCTGCCCGAGACCAGGACGCCGAAGGTGATGGCGGACATGATGACGCCCCACATCAGCTTCGTCCGGACGTCCGGATTGAGGCTGCCGCGGGTGGTCATCATGCTGACCACGAAGGTGCCCGAATCCGCGCTGGTCACCAGGAACACGAAGATCAGGATGACGGCGAGGACGTTGAGGATGCCCGACCCCGGGAGATAGCCGAAGAAGGTGAAGAGGGCCTTGGTGACATCCTCGAAGACCACCTCGGCCAGGCCGCCGCTGCCGAACATCTCGATGTAGATCGCAGCCCCGCCGAAGACCGCGAACCACAGCATCGAGAAGACCGTCGGCACGACAATGACGCCGATGCAGAACTCGCGGATCGTGCGCCCGCGGCTGATGCGCGCGACGAAGATCCCGACGAAGGGCCCCCAGGCTATCCACCAAATGAGATAGGTGAGCGTCCAGCCGTGCGTCCAGCCGCGCAAGGAATCGTCGTAGGAGAAGATCCGGAAGGACAGGAAGACGAACTGGCTCAGGTAATCGCCGAAGCTGTTGACGAAGGCGTCCAGGATGAAGGTTGTCGGCCCGGCGAACAGCACGATCAACATGATGATGATCGCGATCACCATGTTCAGGTTGGAGAGGATCTTGATTCCCTTGTCGACGCCTGTGCAGGCCGACAGCAGGAAGGAGATGGTCATCACAATCAGGATACCGACGGCGACCCCCAGCGAGGTGGGATCGGTGCCGAAGACCTCGGCAAGCCCGGAGCGAACCAGCAGCGTGCCCATGCCGAGGGAACCTGCGAGCCCGAAGACCACCGCCATGACCGCCAGCACGTCCGAGACGATCGAGATGGCGCCGGTTGCCCGGTCGCCGAGGATGGCCCGCAGGGAATACTCGATCGGCGTGGAGACCATCGAGGGCGCGTCCTTGCGGAACACGAAGTAGGCGATCACCAGGGCGCAGACGCCGTAGATCGCCCAGGCGTGGAAGCCCCAGTGCAGGTTGGTGATCGCGAAGGCGGCGCGCGCCGCTTCCGTGGTCTGTCCCTCGATGCCGGGCGGCGAGTAGAAGTGATACATCGGCTCGGCCACGCCCCAGAAGAGCAGGCCGGAGCCCATGCCGCCCGCGAACAGCATGGCGATCCAGGAGGCCGTCGAGAATTCAGGCTCGTCGTCGTCGTGGCCGAGCTTGATGTCGGCATAGGGACCGACGGCCAGGAAGATGCTGAGCAGCAGGAACATCGTGCAGGCCAGCATGAACATCCAGTCGAGATACTCGAGCGCCCCGCTGGTCAAGGCGACCGCGGCACCCGTCAACTGATCCGGAAAGAAGACGCCCCAAAGACCGATGGCGGCGCTCAGCCCCATCGAAATGAGCAGAACGGAGTTCTTCGAAAACATGGCCGCAGAGGCCTCCCCACCCTGGTCGAACTTTCTTGTTTTTTTGATCGCCGCAGATCAATTCGTCGGGGCGAGGACTTATTCGCTGGCGCCAGCTTGCGGCTCTATCCCGTCATCAAAAACGACCAACAAAGGAATGAGCCGAGGTCGCCACCCCAGAATCAAAATAGCATCAAGACGATCAGTAAGATGTCTTGGCGCACTTCAGCTTAGGAGTCCCGCCCTCACGCGACAGGAACCATGCAAACAGCGACCAAGGCATTTCGCCTACGGCGATGACGGTGATTGGCCATTGGCGCGATCGCGTCCGCACCTTGCCGGTCGGAGGATGGCCTCGCGATCGAAGCCGGCGGCGTCACGGAATTCCGGCGTAGGCCCGCTGATAACCCGGGCGTTGCCGCACACGCTCGTAGTAGCCCTGGAGCACGGAAAAGTCGCCGATCATCCTCGTGAAGGCGGCCATGAAGCAACTGTGGCCGACCACGATGTCGGCCCCGGAGAATACGGAGCCGAGCATGAAGTCGCGATCGCCGAGATGCTTCGAGAGGATCTCGGCGCGGACCGCGAAGTCGTAGCGGCCGCGTTCGGCGAGCTTGGGGTCGTGCGGCGTTCCGGGCGGGCGCATGAACTCGAGCTCGCGCATCGTGTTGTCGAAGACCATCATCACGGCCGGATCCACTTCCGCGCAAGCGAACACGCACCATTGGTAATAGGCAGCGCGCTCGGGCGAGCCGACCGCCGGCGCCAGCTCCTTCTCGGGATGCTCGTCGATGAGCTGCAGCACGATCGCCACCGATTCGAAGATCGTGTAGCCGTCCGTCTTCAGGGCGGGTACGACGCCCAAGGGATGTATCGCTCTGTAAGCGTCCTCGTTCTGTTGCCCTCGTCGTAGATCGACCAAGTGGCTCTCGTACGGAAGTCCCAACTCCTCGAGCGCCCATTTCGCGCGCTGCGATCGCGTCGGCGGGTACTCGTAAAGCTCCGTCATGGCGCCCTTTCCCAATGCTGGTCTCATTGTCTGTGACGATCTGAAAGCTGACGAGATCTCTTGGGAGACTATCGGCGCTGCACGATTCCGTGACAAGTAGGACAAATTGCAGCGAACTGCTGCGTGAACGCAGCGATAAACAGGTTTGTGCCACAGAAATTCCGACTAAACTCGGCGTCTGGGCTTTCGACTACGCCGTGACCGTGATGGATTGGGACGATCTCAGGATCTTTGCGGCGGTCGCCCGAGAGGGTTCGATCCGGGCCGCATCGCGCGTGCTGCAGATCAACAACGCCACGGTCTCTCGCCGGATCAGGGGTTTCGAGGAACGCCTCGGCGCGCGCCTGTTCGACCGAACGCCGGGCGGCTATGCGATCACCGCGGTCGGCGAGGAGATCCTGGCGGCGGCAACGCGGATTGAGGAAGAGGTGAACGGCGTCGAGCGTCGGGTCCTGGGACAGGACGCCCGGCTCAGCGGCGACATCAAGTTCACCGCCCCCCATAGCGCGCTGCTGCGGCTCTTGATGGCCGATCTCGCCGCGTTCATGGAGCTCTATCCCGACGTCACGCTCGAGCTCGACATGTCCTACGAGGTCGCCAACCTCTCCGCGCGCGAAGCCGACGTTGCCCTGCGCGTGACGCGCCGCCCGCCGGAGCACCTGATCGGACGCAAGGTGGCGCAGATCGCCCAGGCCGCCTACGCCACGCCGGCCTATCTTGCCGCGCACGATCTCGTGGAAGAGCCGGCGGCGGCGCGCTGGATCGGCTGGAACGATTTCGTGCCGCACCCCGAGTGGGTGCGCAACGGGCCGCTGCCGGACACGCCGGTGCGCGCCCGCATCGCCGTCGACATCTGTCAGTTGGAGGCGGCGAAGGCCGGGGTCGGGATCGCCTTGCTGCCGTGCTACCTCGGCGACGGCGATCCCGATCTGGTGCGGGTACCACCCGGTCTGCCCATGGGCGCGCACGAGTTCTGGCTCCTGACCCACAAGGACCTGCTCGCGACGGCGCGCATAAGGACCTTCTGGGACCACATGCTGGCGGTCTTGAAACGGCGGAAGCCCCTGATCGAGGGCATGGAGCCCCGAGCCGGGGCGACAATGCAGGTTTAGAAGCGGAACACGGTGAGACGCGCGCGGGAATCCAGCTCCACCGGCTGCAGGACCTTGTCGCCATCGCGGTCGACGCGCGTGAAGATGTCGCGGCGGCCCCGGCGGAACTCCTCCAGCGAGATCAGGTCATCGAAGTCGCTGTCGACCGCGACGATGTTCCAATCGATCTCGCCATACTCCTCCGGCGAAACCTTGGCGTCGCCGTCGCGGTCGGCATAGAGCACGATCACGCGCGCCTCGTCGAGCGCGATACGCCCGTCGCCGTCGCGGTCGAGCGTCGCGAAGGCGCGGCGCAGCTCCTCGATCTCGAGTGCCCCGCTGCCGTCCTGGTCGAGCTGCTCGAACAGCGCGCCGCTGCTTTGGTCCCACTCATCCAGCGTGACCGCCCGGTCCATGTCGGCATCCGCCAGGCGCCAGGCCGGCGGCAGGTCCCTGGGATGACCATCGCCCGTCGCCGCGCAGCCGGACAGGACGAGGCCGAGCGCGGCCGCAAGCATCAACGGCAAGGTTTTCAATCCAACTCCTCCAAGGAAACGGCAATGGGGCACGGATAGGGAAATGGGGCGCCGGCCCCGCGCCTCAAGAGGCGCGGCGCGCCGATAGGATATCCAGCGTATGCAGCGCGATCATGCGCTCTTCGTCGGTCGGGATCACGTAGACGCCGACCCGCGAGGCCCCGGTCGAGATCTTCGGACCGCCCGCGCTATTGGCAGCCTCGTCGAGCGCGATGCCGAGCCAAGCCGACTCCTGGCAGACGCGCCTGCGGATCTCCGGTGCGTTCTCGCCGATGCCTGCCGTGAAGACCAGGCCGTCGAGGCCTTGCAAGCAAGCGCTCAGCGCGCCCAGCTCGCGACAGATCCGATAGACGAAGTAGTCGATCGCGAGCTTCGCCGCCGGCGAGTCGCTCGCCTCGAGGTCACGCAGGTCGTTGCTGAGGCCCGAAAGACCGCGCAGACCGCTGTCGTGGTAGAGGAGCTGCTCCAGCGCCTCGACATCCCAGCCCTTGGTGGTCAGCAGATAGAGCAGGACGCCGGGGTCGATCGCGCCGCAGCGGGTGCCCATCGGCAGGCCGTCGAGCGCGGTGAAGCCCATGGTGCTCTCGATGCTGCGCCCGCCCTTGAGGGCGCACATGCTGGCGCCGCTGCCGAGATGGGCAACCACCACCCGGCCCTCGGCCAGCGCCGGGGCCACGTCGCGCAGCGCGCGCTGGATGTACTCGTAGGACAGGCCGTGAAAACCGTAGCGCCGCATGCCCTCCTGATAGAGCGTATCCGGCAAGGCGAAGCGGTCGGCGACTTCCGGATGGCCGCGGTGAAAGGCGGTGTCGAAACAGGCTACCTGGACCAGCGTCGGCCGCGCCTCGCGCAGGGCGCGGATCGCCGCCAGGTTATGGGGTTGATGCAGAGGCGCGAGGGGCACGAAGCCGTCCAGCGCCTCGAGGATGCGCTCGTCGATCACGACCGGCGCCGAGAAGTCGGGGCCGCCGTGCACCACCCGATGTCCGACCGCGAGCAGCTCGCTGCCTTCCAGCCGAGCGTTCAGCCAAACGCTCAGCCGGTCCAAAGCCTCGACATGCGTCGACAAAGCATCGGGCTCGAAGCGCTCGTCCTGCACAACCGCTCCCGATGCATCCTTGGCGGTGAAGCGCGGATGGCTGCCGAGCCCCTCGACTTGGCCCCTGGCGCCGAGCGCCAGGCTTTCGCCCTCCAGCGCGAAGAGCGAGAACTTGAGGCTGGAAGAGCCCGCGTTGAGGACGAGAATCGCCTGAGCCAAGATCAGGCCACCGCCGGCTCGACGGCCTTCGCTTGTTGATCGCGGCCGAACAGGGCCGCGACCGCGCAGGAGGCGATGCGGGTCTCCAGGCTGTCGGCGCGGCTGGTGAGGATGATCGGCACACGCGCGCCCAGTACGACCCCCGCCGCGACCGCGCCGGCCAGGAAGGAGAGGTTCTTGGCCAGCATGTTGCCGGCTTCGAGGTCCGGCGCCACCAGGATGTCGGACCGCCCGGCCACTTCGGACTCGATCTGCTTGATCCGCGCCGCCTCCTCGCTGATCGCGTTGTCGAGCGCCAGCGGACCGTCGAGCAGCCCGCCGGTGATCTGGCCACGCTGAGCCATCTTGCAAAGCGCCGCCGCTTCGATGGTCGAGCGGATCTTGGGAGTCACGGTCTCCACCGCAGAGAGGATCGCAACACGCGGCGGCGCATGCCAAAGCGCCCGGGCGAGATCGATCGCGTTCTGCACGATATCGACCTTGTCCTCGAGCGTCGGCTCGATGTTGACCGCGGCGTCGGTGATGATCAAGGGCCGCGGATAGGTGGGCACGTCCAGGATGAAGCAGTGGCTGATCCGCCGCTCGGTGCGCAGGCCGCTGTCGCGCCGCATCACCTCGTGCATCAGCTCATCGGTGTGCAGGCTGCCCTTCATCAGCAGCTCGGCCTCGCCGCCGCGCACCAAGGCGACCGCCTTGGCCGCCGCGTCGTGGCTGTGCTTGGCGTCGATCAGCCGGAAGCCGCTGAGATCCAGCCCCTCGGCCTCGGCGACGGCTTCCAGCCGATGCGACGGGCCCACGAAGAGCGGTGCGATGATCCCTTCCTGCGCGGCCTCGATGGCGCCACGCAGCGACGGCACGTCGCAGGGATGGACCACGGCCGTCGCGACAGGCTCGATCTCGTGGCTCGCCTCGATCAGCTTCTTGTGGTGCTCGTGCCGGCGCACCGCGACGTCGGGCAGCTCCGCGTGGGCGATCCGCACCTTCTCGGTCGGCGCGATCACCTCCGCCGTGCCGGTCACCACCGTCTCGCCGTTCTGGTTCTCGCAGAGGCAGTCGAACAGGACGGTCTTGCCGTCGGGGCGCTTCTCCTTCGCGGTCACGGTCGCCGTGATGCGGTCGCCGACCGCAAAGGTGTGGTGAAAGCGCAGCTCCTGCGCGAGGTAGATCGTGCCCGGTCCGGGCAGGCGGGTACCGAGCACGTTCGAGATCAAGCCGCCCCCCCACATGCTGTGGCCGACCACACCCGCCTTGCCGCCGTTGTGCACGAAGGCTTCGTCGAAGTGGGTCGGGTTGATGTCGCCGGAGACCGCGGCAAAGACGGCGATGTCCTCGGCTGTCAGGGTCCTGGAGATCGAGGCCACGTCGCCGATTTCGATCTCGGCGAAGGGCCGGTTTTCCAGAGGCTCGTCACCGCTCATGCGCGTCATTCCCACCAGAAGTCTGGCTCAACCGAAGTCCGGATCACGCCGTAGCCTTGGCCGGCAGCATCCCGGCCTCGGCGTCTTCGACCTCCAGGAGCCGGGCGATGCGCCGCAGCCGATCGGCTCGACCGTCCCTTAATGCAGCGCGCACCGAGGCGATGCGACGGATGGCGCCGACGACCTGGCGGCGCTCCGCCATCTCGGGGACCAGCTTCGGCAAAGCGACCAGCGCCCTCTCCTCGTCGAGCATCAGCATGAAGTCCTGTTCCTTGACGATTTCCTTGAAGGCCGCGAGGCCGGGACGACGCTCGGGCGGAAGCGTCTCGCCGATCTTTCTCAGCATGGCGAAGCCGCGTTCGTCCACCAGCCTTTCTTCCATGGCGACGTAAATCAAGCCGCGCACGACCGCGTGGATCAGGCCGCCTTCGTCGATACGGGGGCGTAGCGCGGCCATGCGCTTCTCGACCAAGGCTTCATGGGCTTCGTCGCGGGCCTTTTTCGGCCGCGGCGTCGCGCCCGCCGCACGCAGCCCCACGGCGGCCTGCAAGGCCGGGGAATCGTAGACCGACTGGAACAGCTTTTCGCAGCTCAGGTCGCGCGCATCCCGGTAGCCGTCGAGGGCAGCGACGATCTGCGCCGAGACCGCGTTCTGCGCGCTCAGGAAGGGATTGTCCGCGCGCACCGGCTTGCGGTTGGCGCGCACGGCCTCGGCCATCGTCTCCAGCGGGCGCATCAGGGGATTGAGATCCGAGAAGACTTTGCGTTGCAGGCGTAGCGGATGCAGCTCGCGCATCATCTGCGCCGTCGCCTCGTTGCTCCACAGGCGCAGCCAGGGCTGAAGGAAGGTTCTGTAGAGTCCCTCGTTGATCGCCGAGACCCGGGCCACGGTGCCGAAGCGCATCTCGTCGTCGGGGTCGACGCCGCCCAGCGCTTTGATGTCGTCGATGGTGCGCGCTTCGAAGCGCGTGATGTAATCGCCCGAGACCAGCTCGGCGTGCCGCATGTTCGGGTCCTTGCACTCGAAGGTCGCTTCGTAGAGACCCGGCGGCAACGTGTCGATCAGGTCGATGTTGGACACGATCTCGGCGTGCTCCTTTTTCGCCACCTTACCGGAGACGAAGATGCCCAGGTGGCCGATGTCCTCGTGCAGCGCGTAGACGATGGTCTGCTCGCGTGCCCGGATCTCGTCCACGCTGTCGTAAAGCTCCGCGATCCAGTGCAGTGCCTGCGCGGGCGGCGTGATGTTGTCGCCGTGCGAGCAGAACACGATGATCGGCGCCTTGATGTTGCGGACGTCGATTCGCCGGCCATCCTCGAGCTGGATGCCGCCCGCGGTGAGCTTGTTGCCGATGAAGAGCTCGTTGACGATGAAGGCGAGCTCCTCGGCGTTCATCAGGAAGAAGCCGCCCCACCATCTCTCGAAGTCGAGGAAACGCGCCTCCTCCGTGTCGACCTTGGCGTAGAGGTCGTAGAGCTTGGACCAGTAGCTGTTTGCCGGGTTCAGCCGCTCGAAGTTCTCGACGAGGTAGGCGCCGTCGAACTTGCCGTGGCCGAGGTCGCCCGCCAGCGAGGCCAGCCAGCTTCCGCCGGTCAAGCCGCCCAGGTAGCGCATGGGGTTCTCGCCCTCGACGCCGGCCCAATAGGACAGCGGCGAGCCGGCGAGCGCGATCGGCCCGACGAGATCCGGGGCGACGGCGCTCATGAGCGTGATCGCCCAGCCGGCCTGGCAGTTGCCGATTACCACCGGCTTGCCCGGCGCCTTCGGATGGCGCTCGGTGACCTTGCGGAGAAAAGCGGCCTCCGCAAGCCCGATGTCGGCGATGGTCTGACCCTCGACCGGCTCCGGCAGGAAGCTCACGAAATAGCAAGGATGGCCGTTCCTCAGCGCGATGCCGACTTGGCTGTCCGCCTTGAAGCCGCCGATCCCCGGCCCGTGACCGGCACGCGGATCGACGATGACGAAAGGCCGCTTGTCCTCGTCGGTCTCGACCTCCGGCTCGGGCAGGATTCTCAGCAGCAAGTAGTTGCACGGCCGCTCCAACGCGCGCCCGTCGACGATCACCTCGTAGTCGAAGCCGAGCACAGGCGGCTTGCCCCGATCACGGTGATCGAGAAAGGCATTGCCGCGCTTGCGCAGGACGTCCCAGAAGAGGACGCCGCGCTGGCAGGCATCGACCCAATACGCGACGGCATCGCCCATCATGCCGGGCATCGCGGTCAAGCCGGCATAGGCCTGATCGAACGTGGCCTGCGGGGCCGTGGAAAGATCGGAAGCTGACATGAGCATGGCTCAATCCCTCGGGACCGAACGGATCCGGGACGGAAAGTAAGGCATCATCGCGATGCGATCGGAGCGCGCGCCAGCCCGCGGCGACGCCGATGCTGCACTGCAGCATGGGCTATAGTTAGGCAGCAGGCGCGCCCTTGTAAAGTGACATCCGGGTTGCACGCCTCTGGCGCTGAAAGACCGAACCGGAGGTGGTCCTCCGCTCGCAACGCCAGTGTCGGAGCCGCGGCCGAGACGAGATCTAGAGTCATGCTCCAGCGCCCGCCGGCACATGCAAAGCCGCCGCTTCGATCAGGCGCCCGCGCCGCGACGGAACCGCCTTCACTTCATGACGAGACCACGCAAAGCACAGCGGTGTTACTCAGTGATATTTCGGTGATTTTTCACGATTTCGAGTACTGCCGAAGAACAATTTTATCACAACACTGCGGAGAGCCCCGCCTCTATACCAGCGCGAACCGACAAGCGGAGTTCAGATAGAGGGCGATGCAACCGCGATGTGGTGCCTCAACAGGGAATGACCTCGGCATGAACCTTCAGGAAACGCGCGACCTCGGCGCCATCGTGGACTTCGTACCCGCTGTACTGCGTTTGGCCGACAGTCTCTTCGTCTTCCTCTCCGGCCTATCCCTCACGCTGCTTCTCGTCAGCTACCGGCTCGGTGTCGAGCTTCCCGCGACCTACGTTGTCGTGGCCGCGGTGGGCGCGCTGGTGGTCGTCCTGGTCACGGGCTCACAGGGCGGCTACCAGCGTTCGCGGCTCGAGACCGGTCAGGGCGAAGGCTACCGTGCGACCGCCGCCTG
>JAKSDN010000107.1 GCA_022360075.1 Kiloniellales bacterium
GTCGGTCCAGATCAAGGAGCGCTGAGCCGATGGTGACGGCCGGTCCCATCTCCAGAGCGACGGTCGGCGATGCGCCGCGGCGCCCGCCGCCGGTCCGCCAACTCGGCGCCCTGGCCTGGCTCAAGACCAACCTCTTCAACTCCTGGCACAACTCGGTGCTGACCCTGCTCGCGGCCTGGGCCCTGCTCGTGACCATCCCCGAGCTGCTGCGCTGGGCAGCGATCGACGCCGTCTGGATCACCGAGGATCCCGCGGCCTGCCGGGCCGCGGCCGGCGCCTGCTGGGCGGTGATCGCCGAGAAGCACCGGGTCATGTTGTTCGGCACCTTCCCTTACGAGGAGCATTGGCGCGGCCTGCTGGTGATGGTGATCATCGTCGGCCTCGCCATCGTCTCGGCCTTCCGGCGCTTCTGGTCGCGCTGGCTGCTGCTCGCCTGGCCGCTCGCGATGCTGATCGTGCTCGTGCTGTTGCTAGGCGGTCTCTTCGGCCTGACGCCGACCGGCACGCATCAATGGGGCGGGCTGCCGCTGACCCTGGTGCTCTTTGCCGGCACCGTGGTCGGCGGGCTGCCGGCGGCGATCCTCCTGGCGCTGGGGCGGCGCTCCTCGCTGCCGGCGATCAAGGCGCTCTGCATCGGCCTGATCGAGATCACCCGCGGCGTGCCGCTGATCACCGTGCTCTTCATGGCCTCGCTGATGTTCCCGCTCTTCGTGCCGGAAGAGCTGACCGTCGACAAGCTGCTGCGCGCCCAGATCGGCATGATCCTCTTCTTCGGCGCCTATGCCGCCGAGATCGTGCGCGGCGGCCTGCAAGCGATCCCGCGCGGCCAATACGAGGCCGCCGACGCCATCGGCCTGACCTACTGGCAGAAGACGCGCAAGATCGTCCTGCCGCAGGCGCTGCGGATCGTGATTCCGGCGCTGATGAACGACATCATCCGCGCCTTCAAGAACACCACCTTCGTCAGCATCATCGGCCTGTTCGACGTGCTCGGCGCCACCGCCACCGCGCTCGAGGACCCGGCCTGGGTGCGCTTCGCGCCGGAGGCCTACGTCTTCATCTTCCTGCTCTACTTCGTCTTCTGCTTCACCATGTCGAAGTACAGCGAGGGCGTGGAACGCGACCTCAACAAGGGACGGAACTTCTGATGTCCGGCGCCGCCGAGAGCCTCGCACCGGCCGGCGCGCCGATCGTGACGCTTGAGGGCGTCAACAAGTGGTTCGGCGAGTTCCACGTCCTGCGCGACGTCAACCTGGCGGTCGGCTCGGGCGAGAAGGTGGTGATCTGCGGGCCCTCCGGCTCCGGCAAGTCGACCCTGATCCGCTGCATCAACCGCCTGGAGGTGCATCAGGAAGGCAGCATCGTGGTCGACGGCACGGAGCTGCGCGA
>JAKSDN010001407.1 GCA_022360075.1 Kiloniellales bacterium
AGAGTCATGGCCAATTCCGCCTTCTCGGTGTCATTGCCGGACTTGATCCTGAAATCCAGGGGTCGCTCGACCCTGGCACCGCTCTGGATCACCGGGTCGAGCCCGGTGATGACAAAGGAGAAGGGGCGGACGTATCCGATTTCCGTTCATCACGGTGAGCTGGATCATTGCCACTGATAGATATTCAGTATCATGAGTCAAATTCAATTCGAAAGCCCGATCGTTACTGGATTGCTTCGCTCCGCTCGCGATGACGAGCCGGCCAGTACGCGCCACCTCACGTCAGGCTCTTCCGGCAAGCCGCGCCGATCGTATCGACGATCGTCACCATGATCAGGATCGCGATCAGGATCGCCGAGACCTCGGTGTAGTTGAGGATCCGCAAGGAGGACACGAGCTCGAGCCCGATGCCGCCGGCGCCGACCATGCCCATCACCGTCGAGGCGCGGAAGTTGTACTCCCAGCGATAGACCGTGACGTCGGCGAACTGCGGCAGGACCTGCGGCAGAACGGCGTACTGGATGACCTGGAGGCGCGTCGCGCCAGCCGCCTCGGCGGCCTCGATCGGCTTGTGATCGACGTGCTCGATCGCCTCGGCGAAGAACTTGCCGACCATGCCGGCCGAGTGGAAGCCGAGGGCGAGAACGCCGGGCAGGGGACCGAAGCCGACGGCGGCGACGAAGACGATGCCCATGATCAGCTCGGGGATCGAGCGTAGAAAGTTGAGCACGAGCCGCGTCGCCTGATAGACGGCGGCGTTCGGGGTCGTGTTGCGCGCGGCGAGGAAGCCGAGCGGCAGCGAGAAGACCACGGCCAGGGCCGTGCCGGCGATACTCATGCCCAGGGTCTCGAGGATCGGCGTGACCCAGGTCGCCGCGTTGGAGAAGTCGGGCGGGAACATCTCGCCGACCAGAATGCCGATGGCCGGCAGTCCCTCGCCCAGGCGCTCCAGGTTGAGCAGCTCGGTGGCGCCGGCGCTCAGCAGAACCGCCAGGACGATCGCGCCGGTCAGCAGCATGCTTTGCCGGGAGCGGCGGCTCTCCGTCCTCAGCAGACCGTCGAAGGTGGCGTAGTCGCTGGTCATGCGGAACTTTCCCTAGTGTCATCGCGCGGCCGGGAGGGGCCGAGGCGAGCGCTGCTCCCGGCCGCGGTGGCTGTCTTTCGGCTACGATCCCGCACCCAAACCGAGCTCGGTCTGCAGGTCACGCACGACGTCATAGTCGCCATCGGCGATCGGCGCGAAGCCCTCGGCCTTGAAGGGCTTGAGGATCGCCGGATCCTTGAGCTCGTAGAAAGCCGTGCGGATCTGCTCCTTCAGCTCGGCCGCGAGGTCGGAGCGCATGGTCCAGGGGTATTGCGGGAAGGGCTTCGACTCGGCGAGCACCCGCACCTTGTCCAGGCTGATGATCTCACGCTCGACCAGGCTCTCGAAGATGGGCTTGCTGAGGCCGCCGACGACCGCGTTGCCGCGCTGCACGGCCAGGGCGACGGCGTCGTGGGCGCCGGTGAAGTGCTCCTCGTAGTCCTCGCCCTCGGTCAGGCCGTGCGCGCGCAGCATGGACTTCGGGATCAGATGGCTCGAGGTCGAGGCCTGATCGCCATAGGCGACGTCGTGGCTGGCGGCATCCTCGATCTTCTCGATGCCCTTCTCGATGTTGCCGATGACCACCGCCTGGTAGGTCGTCTCGCCGCCTTTCATGCGCGCGGCGAAGGCCTCGATGTCGCTCTTGGTCTTGGCGAGCGTGTAGGAGAGCGGGCCGAAGTAGGCCATCTCCAGGCGGCCGAAGCGCATGGCCTCGATCATCGAGGAATAGTCGGTCGTCACGACCAGCTCGATCGACTTGCCGAGCGTCTCCTCGAGGTAGGCCTTGAGCGCCTGATTGTCCTTGATGATCGTTGCGGCGTTCTCGTCCGGCAGCAGGGCGACCCGGAGCGTGTCCGGGTTCGCCTCGCCGGCGGCGGCGGGACCGGTGGCCAGGAGGCCGGCCGTCAGGGCGCATGCAATGGCAGTTCGAAGCTTCATGGTCTCACTCCATGGCTAGGGCTAGGGGGGCTGCGGCAGCAGGTCTTCGGTCGGGCACGGCGGGATCGGGCCGGCTCGCCGGCCGGCCGTAGATCTCTTCCAGATGACGATCGGTCAGGCTCTGTTTCGGTCCATCGAACACCACGGCGCCCTCGGCGATGCCGACGATGCGATCGGCGAACTCGGTGGCGAGCTGCACCTGGTGCAGGCTGACGATGGCCGAGATGCCGTCCGAGCGGCAGATCTCGTGCAGCAGAGCCAGCACACGCTGGGCGGTCCCCGGATCGAGGCTCGCGACCGGCTCGTCGGCCAGGATCAAAGAGGGGCGCTGCGCCAGCGCCCGCGCGATGCCGACGCGCTGCTGCTGGCCGCCGCTCAGGTTGTCGACGCGCCGCAGGGCGTCCTGCAGCAGGCCGACCCGCTCGAGACAGGCGAGGGCGATGCGGCGGTCGTCCTTCGGCAAGGGAAACAAGGTCCGCCAGGTCGCGTGAAAGGCGAGCCGCCCCGTCGTGACGTTGCGCAGCGCGGAGAGCCGGCCGATGAGCTGGTGCTGCTGAAAGACCATTGCGGTCCGGCGCCGGTGCCGGCGCAGCGCGCGACGATCGGAAATGTCGCCGTCTTGGGCGTCGAGCACGCGTCCGGCGCTCGGGCGCACCAGCCCATTGAGGCAGCGAAGCAGGGTCGACTTGCCCGCGCCGGAGGGGCCGAGCAGCACCGTGAAGCGCCCGGACTCGAAGCCCAGGCTGGTCGGCCGAAGGGCGCGGACGTCGCCGGGGTAGACGACACTCACGTCTTCGAGCTGGATCACGCGCGCCTCCATCGATCATGAATTCCAATTGTTAGATCATATCAATTGCGTTTTCCGATCATCCCGGTGAAGCTTTTGTGATCCTGATCTCAGCGGGTGCCGACCTCGGCCTTGCGGCCCAACGCAGGAGAGGAGACATGCGGCTACAGTTCGTCGGTTGCGGCGACGCCTTCGGCAGCGGCGGCCGCTTCAACACCTGCTTTCACGTCACGGGCCGGCGGGCGAACTTCCTCATCGACTGCGGTGCCTCGTCCCTGATCGCGATGAAAAAGCTCGGTATCCGGGCGAACGACATCCAGGCCATCCTCTGCACGCACTTCCACGCCGATCACTTCGGCGGGCTGCCGTTCCTGGTCCTCGATGCGCAGTTCTTCTCGAAGCGCAGCCAGCCCCTGGTGATCGCCGGGCCGCCCGGCCTCGAGATCTGGTATGAGCGGGTCATGGAGACGGCCTTTCCCGGCTCGTCGCGGACGAAGCAGCGATTCGATCTCACACTGCAGGCGCTCGACGCCGACCTGCCGGCCGAGGTCGGCGATCTGCGGGTCACGCCGTACCTCGTGCAACACGGCAATCCCGGCGGTCCCTTCTTCGCCCTGCGCATCGAGGCCGAGGGCCGGGTCATCGCCTACACGGGTGACAGCGAGTGGACGGACGCGATCGTGGAAGCGGGACGGGGCGCCGACCTACTGATCGCCGAGGCCTACTTCCGCGACAAGCAAGTGCCGTTGCACCTGGACCTGGCCACGCTGGAACGCCACCTGCCGGACATCGGCGCGAAGCGCGTGATCCTGACCCACATGAGCGACGACATGCTCGCCAAGCGCGGCGACGTGACCTACGACTGCGCCGAAGACGGCTTGGTCGTCGAGATCTGATCGAAGCGGGGGCGGGCGGCATGGCCTGGGCCGGGCGGGAAACGTAACCTGCATCGGCCGGCGAGGCACCACAACAGACCCATCCAAGTTGGGACCTTGGCCATGCGCATTCTGATCTGCGCCGTGGGCAGCTACGGCGACGTCTATCCCTTCGTCGGGCTGGGGCGGTCGCTGCGTCTGCGCGGCCACGAGGTGATCTTCATCGCCAACGCGCAGTTCCGCGCGGCCGTCGAGGCTGAGCAGCTCGCCTTCGTCCCCGTCGGTGAGGCCGCGGCTTATCGCGCGGCGATCGGGAACCCCGATCTCCGGGACCCGCGGCGCGGACCCAAGCTGGTGTTCGAGACGGTCATGCGCTTCGTGCCGCAGGCCTACGAGACGATCGCCGGCCTCTACCGGCCGGGCGAGACGCTGCTGGTCGGCTCGACCCTGGCCTTCCCGGCTCGGATCTTCCAGGAGACCCACGGGGCGCCGCTGGCCACGGTCCATCTCTCGCCCAGCATCGTCCGCTCGACCCGCGACGCCATCTGTCTGCCCTTCGCGACGGTCCCCGAAACCGTGCCCCGCTGGATCAAGGCCGGCGTCTACCGCCTGATCGATCGCTATCTCGTCGACCCTTTGATCGCGCCGGGGCTGAACCGCTATCGGTCAAGCCTCGGCCTGCCGCCGGTGCGGCGCATCCTCCATGACTGGCTGCATTCGCCGGACCTGGTGATCGGTTTCTATCCGGAGCGCTTCGCCCTGCCGCGCGACGACTGGCCGCCTCAGACCCGCCTCGCCGGCTTTCCGCTCTACGACGCCGCCGCGCACGAAGCCGTTCTGCCCGAGGTCGAGGCCTTCCTCGAGGCTAGCCCGCCGCCGGCGCTCTTCGCGCCGGGCACCGCCAGCACCGCGGCGGGCAACTTCTTCGATGTCTCCCTGGCGGCCTGCGAAGCTGCCGGGCTGCGCGCGCTGCT
>JAKSDN010000994.1 GCA_022360075.1 Kiloniellales bacterium
GGGCGGCGCCGATCACGACCTGCTGGTCGGCGATGCCGGACGAGACATGTCGAACGGAACGCACGGCGGCAACGACACGCTGGAGGGCGGCGACGGCGACGACACCCTGTTCGGTGACAGCCTGGGCAGGGACAGCGGCCTGGGTGGCAACGACACGCTCGACGGCGGCGCCGGCAGCGATACGTTGATCGGCGGTAGCGGCGAGGACAGCTTCCGGCTCGACTTCGCTGGCGGCGGCTTCGATCAAGACACGGTCATGGACTTCCTGGCCGCGGAGGACATCCTGGTTTTCGAGGGCGTGGGCGGCGCCAGCGGCGGTGCCGCCGACCTGACCAGCCTGGACGGCCTGATCGCCTCGGTCAACACGGCCGACCTCGGCCTCGGCACGGCCGGCGCGAACGACGTCACCGTCACCTTCACGACCGGCGAGGTGCTGGTGCTGGCCGATCTGACCGGCTTCACCAGTTTCACCGCGCTCGATAACGCCAATCCGGGCTCGATTTTGGTCGACTCCTGAGCGGCGCGGGCCGGAGCGCCTCGCCCTTGCTTCACGTCGCTGGCGGCCCCGCCCGGTTGCGCGCGGAACGCGGGCGCCGGCCTCCGCCGCTCCGAATCGCCAAACACTGACGCGTCACCCCAGAACAACAGAACACTTGATTGGAGCGGTCTCACGCGGGACTGCCTTAACTATGTTTAGTCAATTCTCTTTAGCGACGTTCGTTAACTTCGTTAATTATCCAAATCATTTCATTTGCATTTTGTTTTCCTGTGTGTATCTTGACAAACTAATGAAGACATCGCGCTACATACTTAATTTCATTAACCAATCACGGCGAATTCATCGGATTTATACTTAACGATAAAGGACGATCTCGCGAAGGAGGGGCCACGCTGAGCGGCCCTTCTTTTCGTCCGGGCCGGACGATTCATGAGGGAGCGGCCAGCGACCTCGGGGGAAGTGGGCAACGACGCTGACGACCGGAGATGAGACTGCCATGACCATACAAATCACGATGATCCCTCCCGGTACGAGCCAGACCGTCGAAAGCGGTGGGACCGTCGTCGTGCCGTCCGGCGAGGGCGTGGTCTTCCAGATCCGCGACGTCGACGCGAACGGCAATGTCGGCCCGGTGATCGATCCCAGCGAGTTCGAGACCCAGATCGTCGGCCAGGATCTGTCCGTCGCCTTGCACGACGGTACGATCATCTTCTTCCAGGGCTTTCTCACGCGGCCCGTCGAGGCCGAGGGCGTTCCGATTCCGGAAGGCGGGCAGACCATCCAATCACCGGAAGAGACCGTCGAGCCGGGTGCCGGCGATAGCGGCGGCGGAACCGGCAGCACCCAGGGCAGCGGCTCGATCCAGGCCGCCAATGCCTTCTTCGACGACGGCTTCGGCACCCGGTTCGGCTTCAACAGCGAAGGCGTCTTCGGCCCGCTGAGCGACGAAACCGGATTCTCCGAGCCGGGCAGCGACCCCAATCTCCCGCTGCTGCTGACGGGGGACCCCGAGCCGGAGCCGGCAGGCGCCCCGGTGCCTCAGTCGGCGAGCTTCGCCTTCGAGCCGGCCATGGGCCTCGAGGATGAAGCCATCAATCTCGGCGCCCTGGTCACCCAGAACGATATCGAGGGCCTCGGCGAGACCCTGGCGGTCTTCATCGATGACATCCCTGCCGGCGCGCAGATCCTCGACGCTGCCGGCGATGTCCTCTTCACCGCCGGTCCCGGCGGCGGCAGCTTCGCCACCAACCCGGCCGAGCTGCCGACCCTCTCGATCGTTCCGCCCGTCGCCGACGACGACTCCGACCTCACGCTGACGCTGCGGGCCGAGACCTTCGAGCCGAGCAATCCCGGCGCCGGAGTCGTGACCGTCACCGTCGCCCTGCCGGTCGTCGTCAAGGCGGTCGCCGACAAGCCGGCGATCACCCTCGGCGACGCGACCTTCGACGAGGACAATGCGACGCCCATCGGCCGCGGCATGTTCGCCGACGGCACGCCCCTCTATCCGATCAACGCCGAGACCACGGTGGTCGACAACGACGGCTCAGAGAGCCTGACCCAGGTCGCGCTCGACTCGGCCGAGGCGTTGGCCGTCGGCGGCCTCTTCACCTTCGCGGGCGAGGCGCTTGGCGACGGTCCGATCCAAGTCGAGGCTATGGTCTTCGGCGGTGGCACTCAGAAGGTAACGGCCCAAGTCACGCTCGGGGCCAACGGCATCACGCTGAGCTTCGATCCCGCCGATCGGGTGCAGAAGATCGATCTGTCGGACTTCGGCATCAGGCTGCCGCAGCACAAGGACGGTAGCTTCGACGTCACGGTTACCTCGACCTCGACGGAGACCCATCCCAGCGAGGGCGACACGAACGACCCCGACCAGGTCGCGGTAGCGAGCCAGACCCAAAGCCAGGACTTCACGCTCATCGTGGGCGCGGTCGCCGACAAGGCCAAGGTCACCGCCGGCGATGTCACCGCCAAGGAGGACAACGCCACCGAGAGCGGCGGCATGCACAGCGACGGCACCCCCACCTTCGGCACCCCGCTCTCGGCCAACGTTGCCGATACCGACGGCTCGGAGTCGATCACCGAGATCCGCATCGACGGCGACAGCCTGCCCGACGGTGCCGGCTTCACCATCGCCGAAGGCCCCGTCGCCTTCACCAACGGCACGTTCCTCGGCAGCGGCCCGCTCCAGGCCACAGCCGCCTTCGATGGCAAGGACCTGGTGCTCACCTTCGAGGCCGCCCTGCGCCTCCAGTCCATCGACATCGGCGCCAATGAGCTCGGCATCACCCTGCCCCAGCACAAGGACGGCAGCTTCACCGTCGGCTGGCAGGTCACCGCCACCGAGACCAACCCCATGGATCCCGCAAAGGTCGCCGTCGCAAGCCAGACCCAGTCCGGCAGCTTCGCGCTCACCGTGGGCGCGGTCGCCGACAAGGCCAAGGTCACCGCCGGCGATGTCACCGCCAAGGAGGACAACGCCACCGAGAGCGGCGGCATGCAC
>JAKSDN010000747.1 GCA_022360075.1 Kiloniellales bacterium
CCTCGTCGAAGCGGTCGAGCGACTCGACTTCCTCCAGGAACAGCCGCGCTGCCTTCATCGGCGCCATGGTGTGCGAGCTGGATGGGCCGATGCCGATCTTGAAGATGTCGAAGATGCTGATCATCGATCTAGTACCCGCCATTCACGGGCCCAGGAAGGCTTCCGGCAACCAAAGCGAGACTTCCGGCACGTAGGTCGTGATCAGCAGCGTCGGTATCCACGCGAAGAGAATCATCATCAAGGTCGGATGCAGCATTTTGTTGACGGATGTCCGTCCGACCCTGGCGCCGAGATAAAGAAGTGGCGCGGTCGGCGGCGTGATGTTGCCCATGCCCAGATTGACGCCAATCACGGCGGCGAATTGGATCGGGTCCATGCCCAGCTCGGTTACGATCGGGAAGAGCAACGGCGCGCCCAGCAGAATCCCGCTGACGTCATCCATCAGCATGCCGATCATGACGAGCACCAAGTTGACCATCAGCATCAGCACGATCGGGTTTTCGGAGATCGAGAACACGATGTCCTGCGCGATGCCGGGGATGTCCTCGAAGATCAGGAGGCGGCTGACGATCATCACCATAAAGAACATGACCATCACGACGCCGGTCGTGGTCGCGGTCTCGATGATCGCCTGAGCGAAGTTGCCGCGGTTCAGGCCCTTGTAGATGAAGAAGCCCACGGGGATGGCATAGACCACGGCGATGCCCGCGGCCTCGGTCGGGGTCATGATTCCACCATAGATCCCGCCTAGGATGATCACCGGCATGAGCAGAGCGGGCAGGGCTTGCCCGCTCTTCTTGGACAGATCGCGCGCGAAGCTCTGCGACGCCGGCAAGGTCTCGATCTCGCGGTTCTTACGCAGCATCACAAAGTTCACGATGATCAGCAGGACCACCAGGATCAGGCCGGGGACCACCGTGGCCAGAAAGCACTTCAGCACCGACTGCCGGGTGACCCAGGCGTAGATGATTTGAATCGCGCTCGGCGGGATCAGCAGCCCGAGCGGTGCCGAGTTGGCGATGATCGCGGCCGAAATGCCGGGCGGATACTTGGCGGCGCGGAGTTGCGGCAGCATGATGCTGCCGATGCAGGTGAGGGTGGCCGAGGCGCTGCCGGAGATCGACCCGAAGATCGCGCTCGCGACCACCGCGGCCGCGGAAAGCCCACCGCGAAGCCGGCCCACGAACATCTCGGCCAGCGCGACCAGAGGCGCGGCGATCCGGCCGCGCTCCATGATGCCGCCGGCCATGATGAACAAGGGGATCGCCAACAGGACCAACGCGTTCATGCGCCAATGGCCCGATGGCAGCAGCGTCGTCACGTCGTGGTCGCCGGCGAAGGCGACATAGATCATCGTCAGCCCGAAGGCGAAGGGGACCGACATTCCGAGAATGAGGGCGCCGCAAAGCACGAGAAGCGTCAGGGCGATGAGCATCGCAGGTCAGATCCCCTCGCCCTGGCCACGCGGATCGTCAGCGCTTTCGGCTTGAGGCGACGGGCCTCGCTTGACCCTCATGTAGAGGTGGAGGGCGGTGAACAGAGTCATCAGGGTCAAGCCGAGGAAGATGCCGAAGCGCGGCACGACGAACGGAATCTTCCAGGCGACCGTCGCCGGCCAATTCGGGTACTGCGCCGCGTCCTCCAGCACCATCAGGAAGCCCCAACAGGACAGGATGGCGCCAACCAGGGTTTCGAGCCCCAGCGTGACGATGCCGATGACCCATTTGATCCGGGCGCTCTTGACCCAGGCGTTGATGAAGTCGGCCTTGATGTGCGTGTTCTCGAAGCTGCCCTGCGCGCCACCGATGAAGTAGAGCCAGAAGGCGAACATCAACACCCATTCCTCATAGGCGAACAGGTCTGCCTGGAAGCCGTACCGCAGGATGACGACGACGAAAAAGACGAAGGCGAGGATCAGGCTGCAAACGATCAGGATCGCCTTCTGCACGGCCAGCAGAATGCGCAGCGGCCTGCCGATGGACAGCGGGACTTCTTGCTGCATCTTCCACCCCTTCGGCTGGTGCCTGCCGGTGCGTCCTCACCGCTTCGGCGGCGGTGGGGACGCCTGGGCTCCGGCAGTGCCGAGTCGCCTACTGGGCGTCGGCCTTGAGCTGGTCCAGCAGCTCTTTGCCGAATGCGGCTTCCAGCTTCGGCCAGGTGGTGGCGCGGACGTGGTCGGCGATCGTCTTGCGCTCCTCGTCGCTCAGCGCAATGACCTCGATTCCGGCCTCGGCGAGTTTGGCCATGAAGGCCTCGTCGGTCGCCCGCGACTGATCGAACGAGGCGAGGGCCGCCTTACCGAACAGTTCCGCGACGACCTGCTGCTGTTGCTCGGTGAGCTTGTCCCAGGACTTCTGGCTCATGTAGTAGGCTGTGTTCTCGACAAAGGCGTTGTAGGGCACGAAGTACTTGATTGCGTCCTTGAAGGAGGTGTAGTTCGCCTCCGGGGTGCCGCCGATTACGCCGTCGACGACTCCCTGTTGCAGGGCGGGAAACACGTCGCCCCAGTCGATCGTCGTCGTGTTGAAGCCAATGTCGCTGGCGGTCTCCTTGGCGACCGACGCGCTCCAGACCCGGATGGTCAGACCCTTGTCTCCGACGCCGCCCGGGTCGTTTGGCCGCTTGGACGAGCCGACGCCGATGAAGCCCTCGCCGAAGATGCCGAGCAGCTTGATGTCCTGCTTGGCCAGCAGCTCGGAATAGACCGCATAGAAGTTCGAGCCCGGGGTGAAAACCCTGCGCATCTGATCGTAATTCTCGACCAGATAGGGGATCGAGTTGATCTCGAGCAGCGGGTCGTTGATGCTGTAGATGAAGGTGTGGGCGATATCGATTGCGCCCTTGCGGACATCGCCGAAGACCTGCTCACCGGTACCGAGCTGGCCCGAGGGGAAGAGCTGGACGCGAAGGCCGACATCTGCGGCTTCAATGTCTTCCTTGAGCTGCTTCAAGACCAGGGTGGCGTTGTGGTCCGACGCATGCTGGCCGGCAATCCGCAGGCGCGTCTTCGCGTCGACGGACGATGCCACGACACCGAGCCCGACCAGCGCGGCTATGCCCGCCAGGAACAGCCGGCGCGGCGGGGCGCTCAACGGGATTTTTCGCATTTCCTCCTCCTCTGTTGCTTTCGAATGCACGAAAGACCGGGCCTGATGGGCCTCTTCCTTCGCGAAAACCTAGCGAATGGGTGCCGGCAGGGATTGAACGATCGACCCGAAATACTGAATAAATCGGTCGCAGGCACTGCCGGTCGGTCACGGGGTCTTTGTGGAAGCCGACAGGCCCGAGACACCCTCGCCCCAGGTATCGGCGAGCATGTAGCCGGTCTGGTAGGGGTCGCTTGGGTCGACTCCGAGCGTGTAGAGCCCGTAGATCCAGGCCCGCCCCGACAAACGGGTGGTCACCGCCTTGCGCCGCCCGACCATGGTCACGCCGGTCACCTGGGCACGGAACTCGCTGTCGATGATCGAGCGCGACGAGATCTCTTCGCCAGCGGTCAGCTCGCCGCGTGCGTGCAGGGCCGCCAGGCGGGCAGCGGTACCCGTTCCGCAGGGCGATCTGTCCATGCGGCCAGGGAAGATGATGTTGCCGTTGCGGATATCGCGGCCTTCGCGGGCGCAGAACAGCGCGTATTCGACCTGGTCGAAGCCTTCAACGAGCGGATGGCGCACGTGAATCTGCTCACGGGCGGCCTCGCGAATCTTGGTCCCCATCGCGACCAGATCGCGCGCCTCCTCCGGCTTGATCGC
>JAKSDN010001402.1 GCA_022360075.1 Kiloniellales bacterium
CTTGGCGGGCGTCTCGAAGGGTTCGGTACGAACCGCGCGAAGCGCTTGGCGATTGCATTCCAGCCACACGTCAATTTCTTCACAAGCTCTGAGGAGTGCCCGTCAGGGCGCGTCTCGAAGGACGCACAGCGGTCTTGCAGCGAGGCCCCAAAGTCCGAGCCAGTGAACTCGCTATCTCCGAACATGAGGTAACAGGTTGTCCCGGCCCGATTGAAATCTCGCTATTCCTCCTTCACGTCGAGCTGCGCCAGGTTCTCCCGTGCGGCGTCGGCGGCGGGCGTGGCACCGGCGAGGGTTACGACCTTCAACCAGTCGGCGCGGGCGCCCTCGGGGTCGCCCGACAGGCGTTTGATGATGCCGCTTTCCAAAAGGCCCTCGACGTTGTCCGGATCGAGGGCGAGGCCCCGCCGGATGTCTTCGGCGGCAAGCTCCAGGGCGTCGACATAGCGATAGGCGCTGGCCCGGAAGATTAGGATGTCGGCGCGCTTCGGCGCCAAGCCTTCGGCCTCGTTCAGGTCGTCGATGGCCTCCCAGTAGTTCTCGGCCAGTGCCAAGGTGAGGGCGCGGTCGATCCAGAGCTCGACGTTGTCGGAGGCGAGCACCAAGGCCGCGCTCTGGGCGGCATGGGCCCGCCGCGTCTCGTCCGCCAGGATCCAAGCCTGGCCGGCCTGGGCCAGGACCTCGGCGCGCAGCGCTGCCGGCCGGTCTTGCATCGCCTCGGCCAGCGTTTGGAAACGGGTCGCCGCCCGCGCGTATTGCTCCAGGTTCAAAAGCGCCACCGCCGCGCAGTGCTGTGCGGCATGGCCGCCGCCCTGGGCCTCCCAGGCCCCGGCGCTCTCGAAGGCTTCCTCCGGCGCCTGGCGGGACAGCAGCATGCAGGCGCGATACTCCTCGGCATGGTCGATCGACTCGAAGATCTGCGCGCGCGCCGGTCCGGCGGCGGCGGCCGTGAGTAGGATGAGCGCAATCGCGCGAGACTTCCTCGCCATGCCTTGTTCCTTGCCGGAGCGCCGCGTAAGAGTCGCGTCCCCGACCCGACCACGCAAGGCTAGGAGCGAAATCCGGCAGCATGACGGCAGGATCTGGTAAAGCGGAGCCGGCGCCGCGCCTGTTCTGTTTCGGCCTCGGCTTCAGCGCGCGCGCGTTGGCCGAGCGGCTGATGGCCCGCGGCTGGCACGTCGCCGGCACGACCCGCTCGGCGGAGCGCGCGGCGGCTTTGGCCGCGCAAGGCATCGAGGTCTTCCTGTTCGACCGCGGCCGCCCGCTCGACGACGCGGCGGCGGCGCTGGCCGGCACGACGCACTTGCTCTCCTCCGTGCCGCCCGATGCCGAGGGCGACCCGGTGATCGATCAGCACGGCCCCGATCTGGCGGCGCTGACGGATCTGTCCTGGGCCGGCTATCTCTCGACGACCGGCGTCTACGGCGACCGCGGCGGCGGCTGGGTGGATGAGGACTCGACCCTGGAGCCGACCGGCGAGCGCGGCCGGCGCCGGGTCGCGGCCGAGGCAGCTTGGCTCGCCCTTGAGAGGCAGCCCGTCCACCTTTTCCGGCTGGCCGGAATCTACGGTCCCGGCCGCAACGCGCTCGAGACCGTGCGCGCCGGCCGCGCCCGGCGCATCGACAAGCCGGGCCAGGTCTTCAGCCGCATCCACGTCACCGACATCGCGAGCGTGCTCGAAGCCTCGATCGCCAAGCCCAATCCCGGTGCTGCCTACAACGTCTGCGACGACCAAGCCGCCCCGCCCGAGGCGGTCATCGCCCATGCCTGCGAATTGCTCGGTGCTGAGCCGCCGCCGCTGATCCCTTTCGAAGAGGCCGAGCTCAGCCCCATGGGCCGCAGCTTCTACCGCGATAACAAGCGGGTCTCCAACCGCCGGATCAAGGAGGAGCTGGGGGTGGCGCTGGCCTATCCGGACTATCGGGCCGGATTGGCGGCGCTGTTGGCGGCAGGGTGAAGCGCCCCCGTCTGAATTCCCAGCCGCGGCGACGCCCCCCTCACCTAGCCTCTCCCCCAAGTTGGGGGGAGAGGGATGAGAAGGCTTGGCGAGGCGATCAGCCGAGCCTTAGCCGGAGCAGGGTGAGGGGGTGAACGGCAGTCACCCCGCCAACTTCTCGACCAACCCGTCGATCACAGCTTCCAGCCTGAGCAGATCATGCGGCTCCGACAGCCGGTGGTCGCCTTCCTTGACCAGCGTGACCTCGACGTCCTCGGATTCGATCCGCTCCATGATCCTGAGCGAGGTCTCCCAGGGCACGGCGGCATCGGC
>JAKSDN010001022.1 GCA_022360075.1 Kiloniellales bacterium
CTCAGCGGCGGCATGCTGCAACGCTGCCTGATCGCCCTGGTCCTCTTTCTGAAGCCGTCCCTGATCGTGGCCGACGAGCCGACCACCAACCTCGATAACATCGTCGAGCGCCAGATCATCGATCTCTTCGCCCAGCTCCAGGACGAGGTCGATGCCGGCTTCATCTTCATCACCCACGACATGACCATCGCCGAGCGGATCTGCGACGACATCACCGTCATGTACGCCGGCCAGGTGGTCGAGACCGCCCCCGCCGGCAAGGTGCTGTCCCATCCGGTCCATCCCTACAGCCAGGGCCTGATCCGTACGGCCCGCGAGCTCGATGCCGGCGTCAAGGAGTTGACGGAGATCCCCGGCGACTTAAGCGGCTGGCAGGCATCGCCGCATCGCTGCCGCTTCAGCGGGCGATGCCCGCAGTGCGCGACAGCCTGCGACAGCCCCATCGAGCTGACGACAATCGAGAGGCACGGCGCCGTACGCTGCATTCTCGCGGAGCGCACCGAGGCAGCGCCATGACGGACACGGCCCTTGAATACCGCGATCTTGTCGTTAGCTTCGCCCTCAAACGGGGGCTGGCGGGCGCGTTTTCCCCAGGGCCAAGCTGCTTCAACGCGGTCGACCAGGTAAGTCTCAGTGTCACCGAGGGAGAGATCATCGGCATCGTCGGCGAGTCCGGCAGCGGTAAGACCACGATGAGCAAGGCCGCCCTCGGTTTGGTGGAGGTTGCGGATGGCGAGATCCTGTTGTTCGGGCGCTCCATTGATGGCCAAGCGCTTCGCCGCGGAGAGATGCAAATGGTCTTCCAGGACCCGTTGTCGTCCCTGAACCCGCGCCACCGCGTCCGCGACGCACTTGCGACGCCGCTTCTGCTCCATGGGATGGCCACCCGCCAAACGGTCGACGGAGAGCTAGACACCCTGCTGACGCAAGTCGGCTTGCCCGCGGACTTCCGCGATCGCTTCCCGCACGAACTCTCCGGCGGCCAGCTCCAGCGCGTGGCCATTGCGCGGGCGCTGGCGACCAAGCCCAAGGTGCTCTTCGCCGACGAGGCCGTATCGAAGCTCGACGTCTCCGTCCGTGCCCAGATCCTGAACCTTCTCAAGCGGATCCGGGAGAGCTATGCCCTGACCATCGTCTTCGTGACACACGACCTGCATGTCGCACGTTTCCTCTGCGACAGGATCGCGGTCATGTACTTCGGCAAGCTGGTCGAGGTCGGCGCGACAGCGGAGGTGTTCACCTCTCCGGCGCATCCCTATACGCGAGAGCTGATCGGCACGCTGGACAAGAGTGCCGACGAGGGGCCGACCGAGGCTCGCGAGGCTTATAACCCTTCGACAGATGCGGCCGTCGGCTGCCGTTTCCTGAAGCGCTGCGCACTTGCCCAAGACGTCTGCCGGCAGCAACACCCGGCCACGCGGTTCGTCTCACCAACACAAACCGTCGCCTGCCATCTTGTCGAGGCTGCCGGCCGTGCCGCCAGGCGGAGCCCGGAATGACCATCCC
>JAKSDN010000426.1 GCA_022360075.1 Kiloniellales bacterium
ATCGGCGCCCTGAGCCGCTTCAAGCCAGTGGAGATCGACGAGTCCGACGCCACGATGGAGACCTTCCTGCAGGCCAAGGCGCTCGGCTACAGAGGCGTGTCGAGCAAGTCCTGCAAGGGCCTCTACCGCTCGCTGCTCAACCGCGCGCGCTGCGCGCTTTGGAATCGGGAGGCCGGCGAGGCGCGCTATTTCATGTCGGCCGAGGACCTGACCACACAGGCCGGCCTCTGCGTGCAGCAGGATCTGGCACTGGCCTGTCTGATCGGCTGCGACCACGTCGAGCGCAACGGCCATCACTACGTCAATGGCATGGCCGCGGCACCGGCCCATGAGCAGCAAGCCTTCCTGGAGGCCCATGGCGATCTCTATCACCGGGCCGGGGATGTGGTCCGCCTGACGATCACCGATGGCCGGATCGCGCTCAATTCCCTGCGCTGCCCTGGCTACGCCTGCGCGGTCGAGCCCGACTGGTCGGCGATGACGGCTTGTGAGTATCGGGCGTGAGGCTCTGAAGGTGCCCGACATCGCCAAGCTCTCGGTCAACCTCGCCACTATCCGCGAGCAGTGGGACCTGCGGCAGGCGGTCGAGGGCTGCGCCCGCGCGGGTATTCCGGCGATCGCGCCCTGGCGCGATCAGGTCGACAAGATCGGGCTCGCGGACTCGGCCAAGGTCATCCGCGACCACGGCTTACATGTGAACGGGCTTTGCCGCGGCGGCATGTTCCCGGCCGCCGACGGGCCCGGGCGGCAGGCTGCGATCGACGACAACCGGCGCGCCATCGACGAGGCGGTGACCCTGAACGCCGATTGCCTGGTCCTCGTGGTCGGCGGCCTGCCCGAAGGCTCGCGCGACCTGGCCGGCGCACGCAGAATGGTCGCCGAGGGCATCGCCGCGGTGCTGCCCCACGCACGGGCCTGCAACATGCCGCTCGCGATCGAGCCGCTGCATCCGATGTACGCGGCCGAGCGGGCCTGCATCAACACGCTCGGCCAGGCCCTCGACCTCTGCGACCAGCTGGGTGCCGGCGTCGGCGTTGCGGTCGACGTCTACCACGTCTGGTGGGATCCGGACTTGGCCCGGCAGATCGCGCGGGCGGGCGCCGAGCGCCTGCTGGCCCATCACATCTGCGACTGGCTGGTGCCGACCCGCGACCTGCTGCTCGACCGCGGCATGATGGGCGACGGCGTGATCGACCTGCCACGTATCCGCGGCTGGGTCGAGGCCGCGGGCTACGACGGCTTCAACGAGGTGGAGATCTTCTCGGCCGAGAACTGGTGGCAACGCGATCCGGACGAAGTCCTGGCCACCTGCGTGGAGCGGCACGCGCGTGTTTGTTGAGTCCAGGCGCCTGCGGCGACACCCCCCTCACCCAGCTCCGGCTAAGGCTCGGCTACTCGCCTCGCCAAGCCTGCGCATCCCTCTCCCCCAGTGGAGGGAGAGGTTAGGTGAGGGGGGCGGCACTGACGTCGGTGTTTGAGTCCGTGAAATCAGGCGGCGCCATCGAGCGATCCTCACCCTTCGACAAGCTCAGGATGAGGAAGCTTGGGTCGGGGACACCTACAACCAACTATCCCCTCATGCTGAGCCTGTCGAAGCGCGAGGATCGCTCGGCCTCGCCACTTCCAACAACAAGCTTACGCCGCCACGACCCCGCCGCGTCCTTCGTAGAGGTCGCGGCCCTCGACCAGGGCGCGGATCTTGCCGTCGGCGATCGAGCGTTTGAGCATCCAGAAGCCGCAGTCGGGATGCACGTAGCGCACGCGGCCCTCGCCGATCACCGACTCGGCGCGCTCGATCTGGCGCGCGATCGCATCGGCGCTTTCGACCACGGTGCTCTTGATGTCGACCACGCCGAGCCCCATGCCGATCTCGGGCCGCAGCTCCTTGAAGACGACCAGCTCCTCGGCCGGGCGATGGGCGCATTCCATGACTATGTGGTCGGCGTGCAGGCTGTTGAGGTAGTCGATCAGCTTGTTCCAGGTGCCCTGCTGAACCGTTTGGCCGCCGTAGTTGCCGAAGCAGAGATGCACGGCCGCCACGCCTTTCACCGCGTCGAGCACGCGGTTGATCGCTTCGGCCGCCCAGGGCCATTCGTCGGGATGACCGGGCAGATTGGCCTCGTCGAGCTGCACGACCTCGGCCGAGAGATGGGCGACCTGCGCGGCGAGCGCATCGGCGATCGCCAGGCAGAGCTTGTCGGGTGCGCCGTAGTGCTCGTCGATCAGGGTCTTGGCGAGCATATGCGGGCCGGTGACGGTGAACTTGAGCGGCCGGCCGGCCAGCGCGTGGGCGCGGTCGCAGGCATGCGGCAGATCGAGCGTGCCGCCGGTGACCGGCCCATCGACCACACCCGGCGGCCGGCTGCGGAAGCCCATGCCGGCCTGTTGCCGGAAGGCCATGACCTCCTCGAAGGTGATCGCCGTGCGCACCCCGCCCATCGGCCGCACGAAGTACTCGATCATGCCGTTGGTCTCGGGATGGTTGATGTCGAAGCGATAGAGCTCGCCGTCGCAGACGACGTCGATG
>JAKSDN010000435.1 GCA_022360075.1 Kiloniellales bacterium
GTCGCCGCACGGCTCGGCAGCTCGCTGGAGGAGGCGGCCATGGCAGTGATCGCGCTGGCCGAGGCCGCCATGATCGACGCGCTGAAGCTGGTCTCGATCCAGCGCGGCCACGATCCGCGCGACTTCGCGCTGCTCGCCTGCGGCGGCGGCGGGCCGCTGCACGGGCCTTCGCTCGGCGCCGAGCTCGACGTCAAGGAGATCATCGTGCCGCCGCACCCCGGCATCTTCTCGGCCTGGGGCATGCTCGCCAGCGCGCCGCGCCGCGACTTCATCCGCACCAAGCTGATGCGCGCCGAGGCGACGAGCGCCGAGACCATCGAGGCGCACTTCGCCGGACTCGACGCCGAGGCCGCCGCCTACTTCGCCGAATTCGACGGGGCGACGGCCGACAAATTCAGCCGGCAACGCGCCATCGACATGCGCTACTTCGGCCAGGAGCACTCGGTGGCCGTGCCCGTCTCACCAGGTGACGGCATGGCGCAGATCCTCGAGACCTTCCACAGGACCCATCGCCGCGCCTACAGCTTCGCCCTCGACGACACGCCGGTCGAACTGGTCAGCTTCCGGCTTCACGCCGAAGCCCAGGTCGCGCGGCCGCGGCTGGCGAAGCTGGCGCAGGCCGGTGACGGCGGCGCCGAAACAGGCCGGCGCTCGGTCCTGTTCGCCGAGTTCGGTCTCCAGGAGACGCCTGTCTTCGACCGCGCGGACCTGCCTGCGGGCTTCGGCGCCAATGGCCCGGCCATCATCGAAGAGCCAACCTCGACGACCCTGGTGCGGCCGGATCAGTGCTTCGCCCTGGATGACTGGGGTAACATCCGCATCAGGCGGGTGTGACTGTTTCGCCGACCCCGGTCGGCTTGGTCATCCCCGTCCCAAGAGCTTGTGAACTCTTCGGCTCGGGCCTTCGCACGGCACTGCATGGCAATCCTGCGTCCTTCGAGACGCGCCCAGGAGGGCGCTCCTCAGGATGAGGTCAATCGAGGATGGCATTAAGAAAAGACCTCATCCTGAGGAGCCCGCGTTAGCGGGCGTCTCGAAGGACGCAGGATAGCATTCCAGCCCCGAATCAGATTCATCACGAACTCTGAGTTTATCAAAGGGCGCGGATCGCTCGCGCTGCCGTCCGCAGCGAGCGATCCTCATGCTTCGACAAGCTCAGCATGAGGGGCGTGGGGCTTCGCCCGCACGAAGCATCAAGTTTGGAGATCACCGATCTTCGGTGAGCCGTCGTCGGAAGAGCCGGCCCTACACCAAGCTCTCCGGCCCACACAGACGATCGATCTCCTGGCGCAAAGCCACCGCTTCCTCGACGCTGACGGCCTTGAAGCGGTAGCTGTGGCCGGGGCGCGATTGGGCGAGCTTCCAGAAAGCGGCCGTGGGCACGGTATAGGGGTTGATGAAGCCGCCGGTGCTGGGGCCGTCGTTGACCAGGATGATCGGGGTCTGGCCGGCCAGGTTCACCGCGCCCAGGGGATAGCCGTGATCCAGGATGTTGGAGGGGTCCTGGCCATGCTCCGGCCGCTTGTCGGTGGCGAGCTCGGTGAAGCTCCAGGCCGGCCCCTCCAGGCGAAAGCCGGTGCGGTTGCTCTTGGCCAGCAGCTTCCAGTCGCTGCCCAGGAAGCGGTCCCGGCCGGCGGCGTCGATCCAGTCGTCATTCGGACCGGGAACCACTTCGATGGTCCAGGTCTTGCGGTCGTCGATCGGCGGCCGACAGGCCTCCTTCACGCGGCGGCCCGGCATGCCGTCCCCGTCACCGAGCGAGAGCCTCTGACCCGCCTTCAGCGCATGGCCCTCGACCCCACCGACGCCGGCCATGTGGAAGGTCGAGCGCGAGCCGAGCACCGGCGGCGTGTCGATGCCGCCGGCAAAGGCGATATAGGCGCGCGCGCCGGTCTTGGCCGCCGCCAGGGCCAGGCTCTGGCCGGCGCGCACCGCGTGGCTCTCCCAGGGCGCGAGCGCTTCGCCGTCCAACGCCGGCGCCATCTCCGCGCCGGTGACCGCGACCACGCCGTCGCGCTCGAAGCGCAGGGTCGGGCCGATGAACTGGCATTCCAGGGCGGCGGCTTCAGGATCGTTGCCGACCAAGAGGTTGGCGAGCTGGAACGACCAGATGTCCATCGGGCCGGAGGGCGGGAAGCCCTGCTCCCAGAAGCCGATGCGCCCCGGCAGATCTTGCACCGAGGTTTCGAGTCCGGGCTTGATCACTTCGAACATCGGCACCTCCCTTACAGCCGCTCGGCCGGATCGATGGTCTCGAGCCAGGCGTGATAGCTGCGGATCGAGAAGCGCTGATAGGCGACCAGCGGATGCTTGTAGCTCCCCTCGGCGACCTTGGCATCGATATAGTCGTACTCCGCGCGGTCGATCGGCACGAAGCGCACGCGGTCGCCAGGCAGGAATAGGGCCAGGCTGTCCTTGAAGGCGGCGAGGCGCTGGTCCCGATCCCAGATCGGCATCGGCGAGCGCGCGAAGATCTGATAGCCGCCCGGCGTGCGGTCGGGATAGATGCAGGTGATGGCGCCGCCGATGCCGATGGTGCCCTTGGGCGTCCAGGTGCGCGGCGGGTTGTACTTGGGCGCGTTCATGCGACTGCGCGGATCGAGCGGCAGCAGCGAGCAGAGCCCGGGCCAAAAACCGAGCGCGGCGACCCAGTACTCCGTTCCCGAATGGACCCGCACGAACTGCTCGCGCCCCTCCAGCTCGTTGAGACGGATGACCATCTCGACGTCGAACTCCTTGTCGGCCAGGTTGGCCCGGTAGTCCTCGACGCACTCGGCGGTCCAGGGATCGAAGTAGAGGATCGGCACGTAGAAGACCCGGCTGTCGAGCTCCAGGCCCTCGGTCTCGTCGAGCGCGCCGTAGATCGCGGTCAGCTCCTTGATCAGATCGCCGTAGGCGATGCGGTTCGGGTCGTAGCTGACCAGGATCGAGGCCATCTCCGGGATCAGCTCGATCAGGCCCGAGACCTCGGCGTCGCGGATGCGCCGGGCGACGCTGTGGACCAGGAAGTTCAGGTCGAAGCTCATCTCGTCGCCGAGATACATCAGCAGATTGCGGTCGCCGCCCGGCTTGAAGACTGGCTGCTCGAAGATCATGCCCCCTCCGCGAGGCCGCCTGCCCGGCGGCCCTCCTTTCCGTCCGCTTGCGCCGCGTTCTTGAAGAGCGGCCTAGAGATAAGGCCCCAGCGCTGTGTGGACCGCCTTGGCGACGGCGACCGCACCCGGCGTGTCGCTGTGCACGCAGATGCTGTCGGCGCGCACCGCAACCTCCTTGCCGTTGACCGATTTCGTGGTGCCGGACTTCACCGCCCCGAGCACCTTTTCCGCCGCGGCCTCCGGGCCGACCGGCTCGTGCTCCATGGTGATGATCTGCAGACCTTGGTCGTCGTAGTCGAGGTCGGCGTAGAACTCGCAGGCGTAGTCCACGCCGCGCGTCTTGAAGACATCCTCCATCACGCAGTCGCCGAAGCCGATGACCGGAAGATCGAAGGCGAGCGCCGCATCGGCGATGCCGTTGGCGACGGTCTCGTCCTTCTGGGCCATGCCGAACAGCGCGCCGTGCGGCTTGATGTGGCTCATCGCGACGCCCTCGGTCTTCAGGAAGGCCTCGAGTGCGCCCACCTGATAGAGCACCAGGGCGGCGACCTCCTCGCGCGATAGCTTCATCTCGCGGCGGCCGAAGCCCTCGCGGTCGGGCAGCCCCGGATGGGCGCCGATTTTGATGCCGTGCCGCTTTGCCAGCCGCACCGTGCGCCACATGACCTTGGGGTCGGAGGCGTGAAAGCCGCAAGCGATGTTGGCGTGGGTGATATAGGGCATGCAGCCCTCGTCGTCTCCCATGCGATAGATGCCAAAGGCCTCGCCCATGTCGCAGTTGATGGTGACCGCCATCGCACCCCTCCCCTTGCCGGCCCGGTCGACAGAGCCGGCTCAACGCGCTACTTCCTTGTGATATCATATATCACTCGGGCAGAACGACAACGGCCCTGCCGGGGCAGCAATCCCGGCGGGAACTCGCTCCAAAATCGTGGGAAACGCCGGCCGAGGGCCCCGCTTCAGCCGGCGAGCGGAAAGGCCCGCTCCGGTCGGAAGCCGATCGGGATGCTGTCACCGATCGCGATACCGTCGTCCAGGGGGCTGTCTTGGGTCAGGGCGACCAGGGCCGTCTCGCCCTCGGTCAGGATCACCTTGTAGCCGGTGCCGACGAAGATGACCTCCTGGACCGTGGCGCTGCGTTTCACCGCGCAGGTTTCCGCCTCGCCGCCGACCCGCAGGAACTCCGGCCGCACGCCGTGCAGGCCGCCGCCGTCCTCGCGCTGGAAGAAATTGCACTCGCCGATGAAGCCCGCGACGAAGCGGTTGGCCGGCGCGAAATAGAGCTGCTCCGGCGTGCCGACCTGTTCGATCGCCCCTTCGTTCAGCACGACGATGCGGTCGGAGAGGTGCATGGCCTCCTCCTGATCGTGCGTGACATAGACGATGGTCACGCCGAGGCGGCGATGGAGCTGCTTGAGCTCGACCTGGATCGCCTGGCGCAGGTTCTTGTCCAGGGCGCCGAGCGGCTCGTCCATCAAGAGGATGTCCGGCTGGAAGACGATGGCCCGGGCCAGGGCCGTGCGCTGCTGCTGGCCGCCGGAGAGCTGACGGGGCAGGCGCGCCTCGAAGCCCTGCAGGTCCACCAGGGCGAGCGCCTCGCCGACCCGCCGGCCGATCTCGTCGCGCGAGGCCTTCCGCATCTCCAGCGGAAAGGCGATGTTCTGCCCGACCGTCATGTGCGGGAAGAGGGCGTAGTTCTGGAACACCATGCCGATATTCCGCTGCGCGACGGGCACGCGGCCGATATCGCGGCCGTCGACAAGAATCCGCCCGGCCGTCAGCGGCTCGAAGCCGGCCAGCACCTTCAAGAGCGTCGTCTTGCCCGAACCGGAGGGGCCGAGCAGGGTGCAGAATTCGCCCGCCTCGATCTCCAGACCGATGCCATCCAGGGCGGCGACCGCGCCAAAGTGCTTGGCCACGGCCTCGAACTGCACTCGCTTGCCGGCCAGCGCGGCCATCAGGACCTCCGCGACAAGAGGATGTGGATCGACATCAGCGCGACCGTGAAGAGGATCAGCATGGCCGACGTGGCGATGATGGTCGGGTCGATCTCGTGGGCGACGCCTTCGAACATGAGCTTGGGCAAGGTCCGGGTTCTGATGTTGGTCAGGAAAAGCGCGAGGACGACGTCATCGAAGGAGACGATGAACGCGAAGACGGCGCCGGCGGCGATGCCGGGGGCGATGACCGGCAGCATGACCCGGCGGAACATAGTGAACCAGCTCGCGCCCAAGCCGATGGCGGCGAGTTCCTGGTTCGGGTCGAATCCCTTCAGAGCCGCGCGCACGGTGACGAAGACGAAGGGCGAGGCGAGCATGGCGTGGCCGATCGCCAGTCCGATGGTGCTGGAGATCAGCCCGAGCGGCGCCAGGAAATAGTAGAGGCCAACCGCGAGCACGATGACCGGCACGATCATCGGCAGGATGAAGAAGGCCTCCAGCATGGCCTTGCCGCGCAGCTTGACGCGGCTCATGCCGATCGCGGCCAGGGTCCCGGTCACCAGGGCGAGGGAGACGGCGATGATCGCCACTTGAACGCTATTGGAGAGTGCCCTCAGCCACTTCGATTGCTCGAAGAAGTTCACGTACCAACGGAAGCTGTAGTCGTCCGGCGGGAAGGACAGGAAGGGCGAGCTGCCCAGGCTCATCGGAAAGACGAAGACGATGGGCAGGATCAGGAAGCCGGCCGCCAGCAGCCCGGCGAACGCCGCGAGCACACCGCCCGGCGTGCGCCGTCCGCCGGCCCCGGCCAGCGGCTCGCCGGTCCGCCCCGCGCCGCCGCCCGACAGCAGCCGGTCGAGGCTGAAGAAGCGCTGGAAGAGCAGGAACAGCAGCAGCGTGATCAGCAGCAGCGTGATCGAAAGGGCAGCTGCGAGGCCCCAGTCGAGCTGCTCCAGCAGATTGAAGGAGATCATCTGGGCGATCATGGTCTGGCCCGGGCCGCCCATCAGCGCCGGCGTGATGTAGTAGCCGATGGCGTTCATGAACACGATCACGCCACCGGCGATCACGCCCGGTGCCGTCAGGGGCAGGACGACGCGCCGGAACGTGGCGATCGCCCCGGCGCCTAGGCCCTCGGCCGCCTGGACCAGCGAGCGGTCGAGGCCGCAGAAGGCGGCGTAGAGCGGCAGCACCACGAAGGGCATGAGCACATGGGTCATGCCGATCAGCACGCCCGAGAGGTTGTAGACGAAGGCGATCGGCTGCTCGAGGATGCCGGCGTCGATCAGCAGCGTGTTGAGGATGCCCTTGCGCTGCAGAAGGATAATCCAGGCCGTCGTGCGCACGAGCGCGCTGGTCCAGAACGGCAGCAGGACGACGAGGAAGAGCAGCCTGGCCGCAGCCGGCGGCACGGTCGCCAGCAGGTAGGCGAGCGGATAGGCCATGACCACGGAGAGTAGGGTCACCAGGGCGGCGATCACGAAGGTGTTGGTCATGGCCTGCAAGTAGACAGGCCGGACCAGAACATGGCGGTAGAACTCGAGCGTGAAGGCACCGTCTTGGAGAAAGCTGTCCTGCAACAATCCGAAGGTCGGGATCACGAAGAAGGCGACCAGCAGCGCGGCGAGCGGCAGGATCGCCAGCCAAGGCCCTCTGCGGGCCAGGCGCGGCGCGGGGCCGATCGGACCCGTCGCGGACTCTTCACGCTGACCAAGCGAGACGGTCATGGCGCGCTCACGTCGTGACGAAGAGCTGCCGGGGAAAGTCGGTCAGCTTCTCGTGACCGCTCTCGGTGACGGTGATCGTCTCGGACATGCCGAATCCGCGCGCCAGCACGTAGGTGTGGAAGGTCATGCCGGGCTCGAAGCGCCAGGTCGCGCCCGGGGCCGCCTCGAGCGGCTCGCCGCCGCTCGGTTGCAGCAGCAGGCCGACCGAGTAGAAGGTCTTGTTGGTGTAGCTCTCGGCAAGCCCCGCGTTCAAGACGCCCTCGCGGTAGATACGGTCCGGCACGGAGGCCGCGACTCCCGGCCCCACCTCGGCGATCGCGCGGTCCTGAATCTCGACCAGTCGCGCGACCGTCTCGTGGTCGGCGTCGCTCGCCGAGCCGGCCTTGATGGGGCGCATGAAGCGGGCGTGGTAGTGCCGGACGTTGGGCGTGGTCTCGACCTGGACGTGGTCCCCCTCTTCGATCACGCGGTCGCTGTAGCCGCCGTGCAGATGAAAGGCGCGCTCGCCGGAGGATAGCACGCCGGGGCCGGGCAGGTCGCTGCCGGCGCGGATCATGGCGGCGCAGATCTCGGCCGCCAGCACCCGCTCCGAGGTGCCCGGCCGGGCCGTGTCGACCGCCGCCCGCATGCCGGCCGCGGCGGCCGCGGCGGCGCGGCGCTGGTAGTCGATCTCCGCGGCCGATTTGATCAGGCGCAGGCGCGAAACCAGGTCGCTCGCATCGACCAGCTCGAGATCGGGCAGGGCTTCCCGCAGCTCGGCATGGCGCTTGGCGTTGAGCTGCCAGGAGGCGAGCTCGATGCCGACGCGGCCGGCGCGGCCGATCCGACGCGTGACGGCACGAAGCGCGACCTCGATCTTCGGATCGGAGTCCGACCAGAGCTCGCGGTCCTCGAAGACGCAGGTCGAGTCGAGGTAGTAGGCCTCCATGTCGCGGCAGACCAGACAGGGCTCGCCCTCGGCCGGGACGATCGCGAACTGGAACGACCCGTAGCCGCGCGTGAAGAAGCCGGTCAGGTAGGTGACCGTCTCCGGCTGGAACGCGAGGAGCGCCACCAGGTGACGCTCCCGCAATCTCTCTTGAACCCGTTCCAGGCGGGCGAGGTACTCCCCGCGCTGGAACCAGTGGGCCGGCTCGACCACCGCTGGCCTAATTCTGCAGCAGGGCGGTGTAGCGCTCGGTCAAATCGCCCAGGCGGTCGGCCCAGTAGTCAGGGTCGAGGAACATCGACTTCGCGAGCCTTTCCGGCGTCGAGGGCAGCCGCTCTGCGCGCGCCTCGTCGATGTACTGCCAGGCCTTTTCGGTCACCGGCCCATAGGACACGTACTTGCTGAACTCGCCCTGGGCCTTCGGCGTGACCATGAAGTTGAGGAGCTTGACCGCCGCCTCCTTGTTGGGCGCGCCCTTGACGATCATGAAGTAGCCAACCTGGGCGATCGTGCCCTCCCACGACATCTTGATTGGCAGCCCCTCGTCGATGCCGGTCTGGAAGCGGCCGTTCCAGCCGTTGGCCATGACCACTTCTCCGCTGCCGAGCGCCTGCACGGGCTGGGCACCACTGTGCCACCACACCGCCACGTGCGGCTTGATCTCCTCGATCTTGCGCATGGCGCGATCGAGTCCCTCGTCGGTCGAGAGGACTTTGTAGACATCGGCCGGCGCCACGCCGTCGGCGAGCAGCGCGGCTTCGAGCACCGTGTTGGGCCGGTCGTACATCGCCCGCTTACCGGGGAACTTCTCCACGTCCCAGAAGTCGGCCCAGGTCTTCGGCTGCGGGCCGCCATCGGGAAAGGCTTCGGTGGAGAAGGCGAAGACCGTCGAGAAGATCTCCGAGGGCACGCCGTAGGGATTGCGCGCGCCAGCGATGACGTGGCTCTGATCGACCATGTCGTCGGTGATCTCTTCGAACAGCCCCAGCTTCACGCCGCGCGCGAGTCCGGAGCCGCCGGCCGTGACCACGTCCCACGACACGGTGTTGGTCTCGATCATGGCCTTGATCTTGGCCGTCTCGGGACCCGTGTCCTCGATGACCTCGACACCCGTCTGCTTCGAGAAAGGCTCGATCCAGGCCTTTCGAATGGCCTCCTGATAGGAGCCGCCCCAACTCGAGAACACCAGCTCCTCGGCCTGCACCGACGAGGCGCCCGACAGGCTCGACACCGCCAGGCAGACGGCCAAGCCCAGTGATCCTTTCAACAAGTCCCTCATGCTCACCTCCTGTCTTTGTCGTCTTGTTGCTTTCCGTGACGGCCCTCGGCCGCCGCTTGTTCGACACTCTCGGCCTGGCTAAGCCGCACCGCAGAGGCGAACGAAGTTCGACAGCATGGTCTTGGCCTCTTCGGCCTCGACCGCGGACTCATGGAGCCGTTCGACGTCGGCACCGTCCTTTTCCAGGCGCTCACGGTTCTCCTCGAACCAGACGCGCGACTGGGCCAGGGTGATCTCGGGATGGCCCTGGATGCCCCAGATCGGCAGGTCGCGATAGCGCCAGATCTGGTTCGGACAGAGGTCGCTGCTGGCCAGGATCGTCATGTCCGCATGGTCCGCGCGCACCTCGTCGTTGTGCCAGACGAACATCTCGACACGATCGCCAAGCCCTTCCATGAGCGTATCGCCGGCCCGCGCGGCGCTGAGGGGAAGCCACTTGTAGCCGACCTCGCAGAAGGAGCGGCGGAACACCTGGTCGCGACCGCAGAGCGCCGACGCCAGGATCTGGCTGCCGAAGCAGATGCCGAGAGTCGGCAGGCCGCGCGCGGCGATCTCGACGATCAGGTCGTGCTGGCGATGGATGAAATCGATGTCTTCGTAGGCGCCGTGCGGGCTGCCGGAGATGAAGACCCCGCTATAGGGCTCGAGGCTGTCCGGATATTCGCCCTGATAGGCCCAGAAGCTGTCGACCGTGAGCCCGGCGGCGGCGAAGCGCTCGTCGAGCCGCGACACCGTCTTTCGCTTTGTCCCGTTCTGCAGATAGAGCAGACGGCCGCGCGTCCCACCTTGTCCCGTGGTTTCCGCAACGGGGCTCATGAGCCCTGTCCCGCCATGATCGCCGTCAGGATGCCCTGCTTGACGTTTTCCAGGTGCCGATGCATGAGCCCATGGGCGCGCTGGGCATCGCGGGCCTCCATGGCTTCGAGGATCTCCAAATGCTCGGCGCGGCCGGGCTCGAAACGGCTGGGGATACGGCGCAGGCCGAACATGCGGGTCTTGTTGCGCAGGTCTTCGATCGTCCGCTTCAGCAGGCGGTTGCCGCTCGCCTCGGCGATGCCGAGATGCAACAGGTCGTCGACCGCGCGGTGGTCGGCGTCGCTCGTCGCGCCGGGATCGCTCATCTCTTCGAGCGCGCGGCGCAGTTCCGCCAAGGCGGCCGGCGGCAGACGCTCGGTCGCCAGGCGAACCGCCTCGCATTCGAGCAGCCGCCGCATCTCCAGGATCTCCATGACCTCCTGCACGGTGACGCTGGTCACGACCATGTTGCGGCCCTGGCGGGCGACGTAGCCCTCGCCTTCGAGCCGGCCGAGCGCTTCGCGCAGCGGCGTGCGCGAGACGCCCAGGAGCACCGCGAGGCGCCGCTCGGGAATGATCGAGCCGCCGGAAAGATCGCCGCTGAGAATCATCTCCAGCACGCTCTCGTAAGACCGGTTCGAAAGCCTCGAAGGGTGCAGATCGGCCAAGGACGGCGGCGACTTCGCCTCCTGCTGTGCGCTTACCTCGGCGGCCATGACGCCTTTCCGTGTCGATAGGTCTAGATAAAACAATAAGATCTTTGTATACCAGTTGTCTATGAAATAAATTCCAATTGGCCACCAATGTGGCTCGTTCTGGGTCCTGAGGGTAGAAGAGAGGCGTGCATGATCTCCGAGAAGACGAAAGGCATCTTCGCGATCACGGCCACGCCCTTTCGCGACGACGGGGCGCTGGACCTCGACAGCGCGGACAGCCTGATCGAGCGGACCTTGGAGACCGGCGTCCATGGCCTGACGATCCTCGGCATCATGGGCGAGGCCAACAAGCTGTCGACGGAGGAATCTGTCGCCTTCACCCAGCACGTGATGGCGCGGGTTGCCGGCCGCGTGCCGGTGGTCGTCGGGGTCAGCGCGATGGGCAGCGACAACCTCGTCGATCTGTCGCAGCGCTCCATGGATCTCGGCGCAGCCGGCGTCATGATCGCGCCGCCGCCGATCCTCAAGACCGAGGTCCAGATCCACGGCTACTTCAGCGAGCTCTTCGGCATGCTCGGGGATGCCGTACCCGTCTGCTACCAGGACTATCCGACGACGACGGCCGTGCACATCTCGGTGCCCACCTTCAACCGCCTCGTGGACGACTTCTCCCAGCTCGTCATGCTCAAGATGGAGGACTTTCCGGGGCTGAAGAAGCTGACCCAGGTCATCGAGTCGGCGGAGCCGCAAGGCCGGCGCCGGGTCAGCATCCTCGGCGCGAACGGCGGGCTCTACTATCCGCTCGAGCTGCGGCGCGGCGCCGACGGGGCGATGACGGGCTTTGCCTATCCGGAAATGCTGGTGCGGGTCTACGATCTCTTCATGAAGGGCGAGGTCGAAGCGGCCGAGGATCTCTTCGATCTCTATCTGCCGATCGTGCGCTACGAGTTCCAGCTCGGCCTGGGGCTCGCCATCCGCAAGGAGATCCTGCGGCGCCGCGGCTTCATCAAGTCGAGCAAGGTCCGCGCGCCCGGCCCCAAGCTGGACGCGCGTGACCACGAGGAGCTCGAGGTCTTGATGCGGCGGCTGGAGGCGCGGATCGGAGGCTGATCCCGTTCCATGGGACCCCGTCTCTTCGGTACTCCGTCCATATGGAGCCCCCCTTCATGCCGAGCCTATCGAAGCCGGAAGTCGACGAAGCTGCATGACCATGGTGCGTCCTTCGAGACGCGCCCTGAAGGACGCTCCTCAGAGCTTGTGAATTTATTGGCTCGAGCTTTCGGACGGTGCTGCATGACCATCCTGCGTCCTTCGAGACGCACCCTGTCGGGCGCTCCTCAGGATGAGGTACGTCTTTGGTGGCATTATGAAATGTCCTCATCCTGAGGA
>JAKSDN010000390.1 GCA_022360075.1 Kiloniellales bacterium
CGACCGCCTGCCCGGCAACCTGGTGCGGCGTGTGCTCTATCCCGACGGGCGCATCGTCTATCCCTATGTCAGCCGCGGCCTCTACGACACCTTCGGCATCCGGCCCGAGGACATCATGGGCCAGGCCGACGCCAACTTCGACTGGATCCATCCGGACGACCGCGCGGCCTGGCAGGCAGCACTCGAGCGCTCGGCCGAGCGCCTCGAGCCGCTGGATCACGAGAACCGCGTGGTCGCGCCCGACGGCCGCGTCTCCTGGGTCCGCTCGATCGCCAAGCCGCGCCGCGGGGCGGCGGGCGAGATCATCTGGGACGGCATCGCGCTCGACGTGACCGACCGCAAGCAGGCCGAGGCGGCGATGCGCCAGGCCCGCGACGAGGCCGAACAGGCCAACCAGTCCAAGTCCAAGTTTCTCGCCGCCGCCAGCCACGACCTGCGCCAGCCGCTACAGTCGCTGCGCTTCCTGCTCGCCGCCCTCGCCCGCGAGCGCCAGAGCCGCAAGGCGCGCCAGCAGATCGAGAGCATGGACCACTGCCTCGACTCGCTGGAGGGCCTGCTCGACGCCCTGCTCGACATCTCGAAGCTCGACGCCGGCGTGGTGCGACCGCGGCCGACGGTCTTGCCGATCGGCCCGCTGCTGGAAGGGCTGGTGCGCGAGCTCGCCCCGCAGGCGGCGGAGAAAGGCCTGGCGCTGCGCCTCGTGCCGAGTCGCCAAGCCGTGCGCAGCGATCCCCTGCTACTCCAGACCGTGCTGCGCAACTTGCTATCGAACGCGATCAAGTACACCGATGAAGGTCGCGTCCTGATCGGCTGCCGGCGGCGTGGCGCCGTGCTGCGGATCGAGGTGGCCGACAGCGGCATCGGCATCGACCCAGAGCAGCAGCGCGCGATCTTCGAGCCCTTCCATCAGGTCGCCAACGTGGCGCGCGACCGCAGCCTTGGATTGGGGCTCGGCTTGGCGATCGTCGAGCGGGTGGCCGCCCTGCTCGGGCACCCGATCGGCCTGCGCTCCGAAGCCGGTGTCGGCTCGACCTTCTGGATCGAGCTGCCGCGCGAGGCGGCGCCCGCGCCACGCCCCGCAGGCGAGGCTCTTGCCGAGCCCTTGGCAGAGCCCGCGTTGCTCAGAGGCCTCGACGTGCTGCTGATCGAAGACGACCGCGACGTGGCCGACTCGCTGCGCATCCTCCTCGCGGATTGGGGCTGCGACCTGCGCGTCGCCGCGAACGCCGAGACCGCCGTCGCGCTCTGCGCCGAACGGCAGGCGAAGCCGTCACTGATCATCGCCGACTACCGCCTGCCCGGCCCCGCCGACGGCAAACAGGCTGTCGATCAGGTCCTGGCGGCGATCGGCGAGCGCCGGCCGGTGATTTTCCTGACCGGCGATACCGAGCCCGCGCGCATCCGCGAAGCCAAGGCGAGCGGCCACCGCCTGTTGCACAAGCCCGTGCGGCCGGCCAAGCTCCGCGCCCTGATGAGCCACCTTCTGGCCGAGCACCAGCGGTCGAGCCGAGCATGAGCGCGATGCGCATCCTGATCGCCGACGACCACGGTTTGTTCCGCGAGGGCCTGCAGCAGCTCCTCCAGGAGCTCGACGAGGCGCCCGCCATCGAGCATGCCGCGACCCTGCCCGAGGTCATGGCCAGGCTCGACCGGGAGGACGAAGAGCTCGACGTGATCCTCTTCGACCTGCGCATGCCGGGCGTCCACAGCCTCGAAGACCTGCGCCAGGTCCGCCGCCGCGCCCCGGCAACGCCGGTCGTCGTGGTCTCGGCCAGCGAGGCACCCGAGGACATCCGCGGCGCCATGCAGGCCGGCGCCGCCGGCTTCATCCCCAAGTCCTCCAGCGCCAGGGTCATGCTCGGCGCCTTGAAGCTGGTGCTGCAATCCGGCGGCACCTACGTGCCGCCCACGATCCTGGAAAGCCATGACGAGGCGGCCAAGGAGCGCGCCACGGCGACGGAGGTCGAGCCCCCGCAGATGCCGCTCACCAAGCGGCAGATCGACGTTCTGAGCTTGCTCGCGGAGGGCAAGTCGAACCGCCAGATCGCCGAGGCCCTTGCGATCGCCGAGGGCACGGTCAAGGTCCATGTCGCGGCGATCCTCAAGATTCTCGGCGTGAACAGCCGCGCGCAGGCGGCCTATCGCGCCAGAAGCCGGGGCTTCTCGTCTCCCGCGTCTTGATCGCTCAAGAAAGGCGGGTCTCGCGAGATCGAGGGATGCCGCCCGCCCGCCGAGTCCGCTTTCGGCCCGACCCGGCGAATGGTAGTGATCGGGGGGTTTGACCGTCACCGAGCAGGGAGCGAGGACATGGCCGACAACGGTTCCGAGGGCAACGGCATCCGGATCGTTCCCGGCCGCTTGAGCCTGGCCGAGCTGCGCCGGGCCTGGCGCGCGCCCGGCGCCGTAAGCCTCGATCCGGCGGCCTGGCCGGCGGTCGAGCGGGCGGCGGAGCTGGTCGCCGAGATCGTGCGCGAAGGCCGCACGGTCTACGGCGTGAACACCGGCTTCGGCAAGCTCGCCCGAACCTCGATCGACGCCGATCAGGTCACCGAGCTGCAGCGCCGTCTGGTGCTGTCCCATGCCGCCGGGGTCGGCGCGCCGCTCTCCGACCGGGTCGTGCGGCTGGTTCTCCTGCTCAAGGTCAATGCCCTGGCCCGCGGCCATTCCGGCGCCCGGCGCGAAACGCTCGAGGCCCTGCTGGCGCTGCTCAACGGCGCGGCTTATCCGGTCATCCCCGGCCAAGGCTCGGTCGGGGCATCGGGCGATCTGGCGCCGCTCGCCCATCTCTCGGCCGCACTGATCGGCGAGGGCGAGATGCGGCTCGGCGGCGAGACGCGCCCCGCGCGCGACGCCCTGTCCAAGCTGGGCCTCGCGCCGCTGACCCTGGCGGCCAAGGAGGGGCTTGCGCTCCTGAACGGCACCCAGGTCTCGGCCGCGCTCGCCCTCGACGCGCTGTTCCGCGGCCTCGATGCCCTCGAGGCCGCGCTGATCACGGGGGCGCTCAGCGTCGATGCCGCGCTCGGCAGCGACGTGCCCTTCGATCCGCGGATCAGCGCGCTGCGCGGCCAGCCGGGCCAGATCGCCGTGGCGGCGGCCATGCGCGGATTGCTCGCGGACAGCGAGATCCGCGCCTCGCACTTGGACTGCGACCGGGTTCAGGACCCCTATTCGCTGCGCTGCCAGCCCCAGGTCATGGGCGCCGTCGCCGATACCCTGGCCGCCGCCGCGGCCATGGTCGGCCGCGAGGCCAACGCGGTCTCGGACAACCCGCTCGTGTTCCCCGACGCGGGCGAGCTCCTGTCCGGCGGCAACTTCCATGCCGAGCCGGTCGGCCTGGCCGCCGACATGATGGCTATCGCCCTAGCCGAGATCGGTGCGCTGGCCGAGCGCCGCATCGCCTTGCTGACCGACGCCGCCCTGTCGAGTCTGCCGCCCTTCCTGACCGAGGAGCCCGGCCTCAACTCGGGCTTCATGATCGCCCACGTCACCGCCGCCGCGCTGGCCAGCGAGAACAAGAGCCTGGCCCACCCCGCGAGCGTCGACAGCCTGCCGACCTCGGCCAACCAGGAAGACCACGTCAGCATGGCCACCTTCGCGGCCCGGCGCCTGGCGGACATCCTGGAGAACCTCGAGGGCATCCTCGCGATCGAGCTTCTCGCCGGCGCCCAGGGCGTGGACCTGCGCCGGCCGCTGAAGACGGGCCCGCGCCTGCAAGCGGTCGTCGACCGGCTGCGCGAGACGGTTCCCTTCCTCGCCGACGACCGCGCCTTCGCGCCCGACATCGCCGCGGCCCGGGGCCTGATCGCCGAAGGCAGTCTGGGAAAAATCGCGCGGCTCGATGGGGAATTCGACGCGCATTTCTCTATCTAGTTGAACTGAAAAGGCAAAATTTGATATGGACGGCGGCGATTCGGATCATTACATATGTATTGTCACCGCTACATATGTGTGACCAGACCAGAACGCCGTGATAGCTCCCCGTCAAAGGGGCACAGCACTCCAAACGGCCTCATCCTGGCCGGACATAAAGGTGCCAGAAAGGCGCCGACATAAACGGGTCTGACGTGGGATTGTCATTAGGCGACGGCTAACTGAGGAGAAAGGATTAGCACGTCGTGGACATCCCCTTGATGAGGTCTGAGGCCCCTGAGTCATCGACTTTGGTGCTCGAGGAGCAGGCTGCGCATCTGTTGCGGCGTGCTCATCAGCGTGCCTCGGCGATTTTCGTCTCCCTGATCGGAGAGCGCCAGCTCACCCCGGCGCAATACTTCGCCATGGTGCGCCTGGCGGAGATGGGAGAGCTTTCACAGAACCGGCTCGGCCGTCTCGCCGCCATGGATCCGGCGACCGTGCAGGGCGTCACGCGCCGCCTGGTCGAGCGGGGCATGATCGAGCGCAAGCCGGACAAGACCGATCGGCGGCGCATGCTGCTCCGCCTGACCGAGCTGGGTCATCAGGTGATCGACGAGCTTTCGGAGATCGCCGAGAAGACCAACAAGGGCGTGCTGGCGCCACTCTCGCCCGGCGAGCAGGAGATGTTCGTCAGCCTGCTTCGGCGCCTGACCTGAAGGCGCAGCCCAGCGCGCCAACAGCAAGAGCGGTTCAACCCGGAACCCGCCAGGTATGGCCCTGGCGCAGCAGGGCGTTGAGCCGCTCGGCGCCGCCACCTTCGAACCTGCGCTTGGCGCGCAGCGTCTCGACCCGCTCGTGGACCGCGCGCTCGTAGGTCTGCGCCGGATCGCAATAGAGCACGCCCAGGGCGACGGGGAACTGCGGCGGCTCGAGCGCGGCCAGCATCTGGGCGAGCGGCCGGTTGGTCTCGTCGTGCACGAGGATGTCCGCTTTGGTCACGCCGTCTTCGCCAAGCGTCACGACCTCGAGCGCCAGGCCATCGGGCTTCAGGCGAAGCCCCTTGTCCTTTTCGGCGCCGAACAGCAGAGGCTCGCCCTGCATGACGTGAATCTGCGCCTCGGTCGCCACGGCCCGGTCGGCGAAATGACTGAACGCGCCGTCGTTGTAGACGATGCAGTTCTGAAAGATCTCGACGAAGGACGCGCCCCGGTGCGCATGCGCCCGCTTGAGCACCTCGGGCAGATGCTTCTGCTGGGTGTCGACCGAGCGCGCGACGAAGCGCGCGCCGGCCCCGAGCGCGAAGCCGGCCGCGGAGACCGGGTTGTCGAGCGAGCCGCCCGGCGTCGAGGGCGAGCGCGTGCCGACGCGCGAGGTCGGCGAGTACTGCCCCTTGGTCAGGCCGTAGATCTCGTTGTTGAACAGCAGGAACTGCACGTCGACGTTGCGGCGCAGGATGTGCAGCAGGTGGTTGCCGCCGATCGACAGGCTGTCGCCGTCGCCCGAGACGACCCAGACGTCGAGCTCCGGATTGGCGAGCTTGATGCCCGTGGCCACGGCCGGGGCGCGGCCATGGATCGTGTGAAAGCCGTAGGTGGCCATGTAGTAGGGAAAGCGCGCGGCACAGCCGATGCCCGAGACGAAAACCGTGTTCTCGGTACGCGCGCCCAAGTCGGCGAGGGTCTTCTGCACGGCCTTGACGATGGCGTAGTCGCCGCAGCCGGGGCACCAGCGGACCTCCTGGTCCGAGGCGTAATCCTTCGGGCTGAGCTTCTCGGCGGGGCTGACGACGTTCATGGGCTGGGCCTCCGCGTCACTTCGCCAGGCGGCTGCGCACCGCCTCTTCGATCTCGCTGATCCGGAACGGCAGGCCGGTGACGTTGTTCAGGCCTTCGGCCGGGATCAGGTACTCGCTGCGCAGCAGGGTGACGAGCTGTCCGTTGTTCATCTCCGGCACCAGCACCCTTTCGAACTGGGCGAGAAGGCTGCCGAGGTTGCGCGGCAGCGGATTGATGTAGCGAATGTGGATGTGGGCGACGTCCAGGCCCTCGTTGCGCAGGTTCGACACAGCGCGGCTGATCGGCCCGTAGGTGGAGCCCCAGCCGACCACCGCCAGCCGGCCGCCGGCAGAGCCCATCTCGACATCCTGCAGCGGGATGTCGTTGGAAATCCCGGCAATCTTCGCCGCGCGCGTATCGGTCATGCGCTGATGATTGGCCGGATCGTAGGAAATATGGCCGCTGTCGTAGTCCTTCTCGATGCCGCCGATGCGGTGCTCGAGACCCGGCGTACCCGGCACGGCCCAAGGCCGCGACAGGGTCTCCGCATTCCGGTCGAAAGGCTGAAAACCGTCGCCTTCGGTCGCGAAGCTGACCGGGAAGGGCTCGAACAGACCGGCATCGGGCAGCGACCAAGGCTCCGAGGCGTTCGCGATGTAGCCGTCGCTCAGCAGGATCACCGGCGTCATGTACTTGCTGGCCAGGCGCACGGCCTCGATCGCGGCCGTGAAGCAATCCGCGGGCGAGCGCGCCGCCAGCACGGCCAGCGGGCTGTCGCCGTTGCGGCCGAAGACCGCCTGATAGAGGTCTGACTGCTCGGTCTTGGTCGGCAGGCCGGTCGAGGGACCGCCGCGCTGGGAATTGA
>JAKSDN010000041.1 GCA_022360075.1 Kiloniellales bacterium
CCAGACCGCGTCGAGCAGCGCCCAGTCGATTACCCGGACCAAGACCCAGAGTGTCAGGAAGCCGAAGGCCAGGGTGACGCAGGCGTCGAACCAGTTTGAGAACATGCGGCGCTTCGCCCAGGCGAGCGGGCCGCTGTCGAGCGGCGGCGGCGCCAGGGCGACCGTGGCCACGGCTCAGGCCCCCTGTCCCTTGATCGCCAGGCGGGCGTTGATCCGGTTCATGACGAAGCCGATGGCGTAGTTGATCAGCAGGAAGCCGCCCATCAGCAGGGCCAGGAGCTCGATTGTCTGGCCGCTCTGGTTGATGGAGGTGGAGACCACCATGAAGTAGTCGGGAAAGCCGATGGCGATGCCGATCGTGGTCGCCTTCATCAGCCAGACGTATTGATTGGCGAGCGCCGGCAGCATGGCGCGAACGGCGAGGGGAATGCGCACCAGCCAGTTGATCTGAAAGCCGGTGAGGCCGAGCGCGCGGGCCGCCTCGATCTTGCCCTTGTCGACGGCAAGGAAGCCGCCGCGCACAATCTCGCCGATGTAGGCGCCGCCGAAGACCGTGATCGCAGTCAGCAGCGCCGTGAACTCCGGCTTGATCGTGAAGCCGCCCACGAAGCGCAGGCCGCGTAGCGCGGGCAGGTCGACCAAAGGCGAGTCGGGCGTCCGACCTGTGAACAGAAGGATGACGAACAGGGCGGCAAGAAAGCCGGCAGCGAGGGGCCAGGCGACCCGTTCGGCTCGTGGGTTCGCCAGCCGCGCGCGTTGCACCAGGAAGAGGGCGGCGCCGAGACCGATCGCCAAGATCAGAACGTCGGTCGCCGTCATGTCCAAGGCGGGCAGGGTGAGGCCCCGGTTGGACAGAAAGCCGACATCGCCTAGGGGAATCGCCTGACGTGGCGAGGGCAGGTGGGTGAAGACCGCGTACCAGAAGAAGGCCTGGAGGATCAGCGGCACGTTGCGGAAGATCTCCACGTAGGTCGTGCCGATCACGTTCAGAACGAGGTTGCTGGAGATGCGAATGAGGCCGATCGCGATGCCCACGGCCGTGGCCAGCGCCAGGCCGAGGCCACCGACGAGCAGCGTGTTCAGCAGGCCCGCCGTCAGCATGCGCCAGTAGGGCGAGCGGTCCGTCACCTCGATGA
>JAKSDN010000118.1 GCA_022360075.1 Kiloniellales bacterium
GGCCATCCTCGCCAGCGTCACCGAGATCGCGATCAGCACCGATGCCTTCAACGGCGGTGATATCATCGGCATCGACAATTTCCAGCTCGCCTCGCCGAGCCAGACGGTCTCGGTGCCGCTGCCGGGCTCCGGAGGGCTGTTCCTGGTGGGCCTCGCGGGCTTGGCCGCTTCGATGCGCGGCGGGCGGCAGCACTAAGCTGCGCTGAAGGGAACAGGTTTGCACGCCGTCATTGCGAGCCGGCGCCAGCCCGCGTGGCAACAGGCTGGTTCGCCTCGCTCCGCTCGCAATGACGGGTCGAGCGGTAAGAGGGGCAAAAGTCCGGGCAGCGTTGCGGTATCGAGCGATGGTGGCGCATTCGGGTCTTGGCTGCAGCGCTGGCGTGCGTGCTTCGAGATGCCCCTTCGGGGCTCCTCAGCATGAGGACAGGCTTTTGATGGCATTAAGATTGCTCCTCATGCTGAGGAGCGCTCGATAGAGCGCGTCTCGAAGCACGCAGGCTCTTCATCCAGCGCTCCAAGCCTCTTGCCGTTCCTGTCGCAGAACGCCGATCTATTCTCGCCCGGACTTTTGCCCCTCTTACAAACGAAGTAACGTAACTTATTGGTCTCAAAGAGTTCATTTCGATTCGGACTCTCAGAGATTCCGTCGCCAAAGCATATGTTACAGATACTTAGGTTTTATCTAGGCCAAACAAAGAAATTCCTAGAATAGCATCTGTTGCTTTCTAGAGTGATCTGTATCAGCATTTCGCACATAAACCCGCAGCGCCGGTAAACGTCGACAAAGGGCAGGGGGACGCCATGCGGAACAGCTTGATAGTCTGTTGCCTGGCCGTCGCGATCGCCGCGACTGGATGCCAGAGGCCCGTGAACGTGAAACCCAAGCCTTTTGCCGGAGCGCCCCAACCGGCGGCGCAGGGCACGTTCGCCGTGGGCTCGGTTTGGCGTAATCTGCGGAACGGCGAGCCGATCGAAACGGTCTTGGCGGCGAAGGAGGGGCAGTTCCACACCTACCAATCGTCGTGGGGCTGCACCTGGGTGCGCGAGGAGAACGCCTTCGCGCCGAGCCTGAGGTTCGCCAACTGCGGCGGCAGCGACGGTGCCCAGAAGATCACCGGCGAGGAAGGCAAGATCTGGCCGCTCAGGGTCGGAAGCGCGCAGAGCTGGTCCATCGTCGGCCAGAACGCGAACGGCGATACCTGGGAAACCACCCGGCGGTGCAAGGTGGAATCGACCGAAAGGGTCACGGTGCCGGCCGGTGCGTTCGACACCTACAAGGTCGTTTGCCTCGATAACTGGCGAACGCGGACCTGGTACTACGCGCCGTCGATCAAATCGACGGTGCTCTTCACCAACTACGACGGTCAGAGGCAGTCGATCGACAAGTTCGAGCTGGTCTCCGCTCCGGTGAGCCAGTAGCCGCCTAACGTAGGGCGGGTTATTTCAAGGGTTGCCGATCTTGATTCTTGTACTGCGTTCAAGCGCCCCATTTTCTTGTTTGGAACACCCCCCACCTCCTCATCCTGAGCCTGTCGAAGGGCGAGGATAGCTCCAGCCTTGCCCGTTGCACCGAGCGATCCTCATACTTCGACAAGCTCAGCATGAGGGGAAAGGTGGCTCGACACGCACGGAGCGGAAAGGGTCAGTATCAACGACCCACGGCGTTAGCGGCGTGTAACCCGCCCTACGCAAATCTCACGCGTCGTATGGCGGTCGGGTCCAGCCGGTGGGGGAGTGGGTGAAGATCTCGTAGCCGTGCTCGGTGACGCCGATCGAGTGCTCGAACTGGGCGGAGAGCGACTTGTCGCGGGTCACGGCCGTCCAGCCGTCGTCGAGGATCTTCACGTCGGCGCGGCCGGCGTTGATCATCGGCTCGACGGTGAAGAACATGCCCTCGCGCAGGACCAGTCCGGTTCCCGGGCGGCCGTAGTGCAGCACACTGGGCGCCTCGTGGAACACACGGCCCAGGCCGTGGCCGCAGAAGTCGCGCACGACGCTGAAACGGTGGCCCTCGGCGTGGCTCTGGATGGCATGGCCGATGTCGCCCAGGGTGGCGCCGGGCCGCACGGCCTCGATGCCGCGCATCATGGCCTCGTAGGTCACCTCGA
>JAKSDN010001477.1 GCA_022360075.1 Kiloniellales bacterium
ACTGGCAGCCGCTCGACCGCAGCGTCGACGTGCTGGTCGGCAAGCTGCGCCGCAAGCTCAGGGACGATCCGCGCGACGCCCGAATCATCAAGACCATCCGCGGCGTGGGCTACATGCTGACACCGCCGGAGGGCGAGTGAGCGGGCGATTGTTTCGGCCATCGGCCCGCTTGGTTTGTTTGGTCCGCTTCGCGGACGCCCCCCACCCTAACCCTCCCCCTCAAGGGGGGAGGGGATTTGCTCGCCGCTGCAATGGCTTAGACACCTCCCCCCTTGAGGGGGAGGTCGGCGCGAAGCGCCGGGTGGGGGGCGTCCGCGGAGCGGACCAAGCAAAGCGATCAAGCCTGCCTTCGCCCGGAAAATGGTGACGCCATCAAGCATCCAGTGCGTTACGTACCATCCGGGCGAGGTCGTCCTTCCGGAACGGCTTTCTGACGAGCTGGAAATCGCGCGTCGGCTCGGCGAGCCGCTCCAGCGTCGCCTGGGCGTAGCCGGAGGTGTACAGCACCTTGAGCGCGGGCCGCTGTCTCGTCGCTTCTTCCGCCAGACGTATGCCGTTCATGCCGCCGGGCAGTACGAGATCGGTGAACAGGAGATCGACCGCCGGACCGCTCTCCAGGAAGCGAAGGGCAGCACGGGCATTGGCGGCCTCCGTGACGTCGTAGCCCAGCCGCCTGAGGATCTTGCTCGCCAGCTTGCGGACTTCGGGCTTGTCCTCGACCACGAGGATCCGCTCGCCGTTGCCGTTGGAATGCGCGGAAGGCGGCGGCTTGTCCGCGGGTGCAAGAGGATACCCCTTCGCCCTGGGCAGGAGAAGCGCGACCGTCGTGCCCCCGCCCGGCTCGCTGTCGATCTGAAGATGGCCCTCGGACTGCATGACGAAGCCATAGACCATGCTGAGCCCCAGCCCGCTGCCGTGACCGATTTCCTTGGTGGTGAAGAAGGGATGGATCGCACGCTCGACCACGTCCGGCGCCATACCTTCGCCGCTGTCGGTGACGCTGATCTTGACATACTGTCCCGGCGCGATACCTCCGTTTCTCCATGACGCTCCCACAGAGACCTCGGCGTTCGCCGTCTCGATGGTCAAGCGGCCGCCCTCCGGCATGGCATCGCGCGCGTTGATCGCCAGGTTGAGCAGGCTGGTCTCGAGCTGGTTGGGATCGATCTCGATCGACCAGAGCCCGTCGCTCCGCCGGTGCTCCACCTCGATCGTCTCGCCCAAGGCACGCTCCAGCAGGCGCGACATACCGGCGATCAACTTGCCGGCGTCGGTCGGCTGCGGGTGCAGCGTCTGGCGCCGGCCGAAGGCGAGCAGCCGGTGGGTCAGCTCCACGCCGCTGCGCGCGGACTCCAGAGCGTCCTCGATCAGTTCGCGCAGAGGCGATTCGGCTGCCAGCTCCTCCTCGACGAGATCGAGATTGCCGAGGATGACCGCCAGGAGATTGTTGAAATCATGGGCAACGCCGCCGGTGAGCTGGCCGAGCGCCTCCATCTTCTGGCCTTGCCTCAATTGCTCTTCGGCACGCCGCCGCTCGGTCGTGTCCGTGCCGATCGTGCCGACGCCCATGGGCTGCCCGCTCTCGTCCAGAACGGGAAACCAGGTGACGAGGACTTGCCTAGGCGGCTCGCCGTCGCGCTCGATCTCGACCTCCCGCTCGATCACCCGCCCCTTTTCGAGCACCTCGCTCTCGCGGGCGGCGTAGGTGCCGGCGAGCGCCGCGGGAAACGCGCCCAAGAGCGCCCGGGCGTCGTGCCGTGATCGCGCCAGGCCGTGCCATTCCTCGAACCGCTTGTTGACCACCAGGTAGCGGCCGTCGAGGTCCTTCAGGGCGATGGCCGAGGGCGAGTTCTCCACGATCTTGCGTAGGCGCTCCTCGCTCCGTTCCAGCTCCGCGTTGCGCTCGCGCAGCTCGGCCTCGGCCTCTGCGTGAGCGCGCGCGAGCGCGATGCGCTCGAAGCTGCGTTCCAGCGTGGCCAGCAGGTCTTCGGTGTAGAAGGGCTTACAGAGATAGTCGTAGGCGCCCGACTGCAGCGCCTCGATCGCCGTCTCGGCCGAGGCGTAGGCGGTCATCATGACGCAAAGCAGGTCGGGTTGGCGGTGGCGGAACTCGCCGACGAGCCGAATGCCGCTGCCTTCACCAAGGCGAATGTCGACCAGCGCAAGCTGGGCGGCAAAGCCCTCGAGCGCCGTGCGGGCCTCGCTTTCGCTGTAGGCGCACTCGACCCGGTAGCCTTCCAGAGTCAGGAGGTTGGAGAGACTGTCGGCGAAGTCGCGGTCATCGTCGATCACCAAGACCCGGCGCTCCGGCACCTTCCCAGCCGAATCGGACTCGCCCGAAACGGCGGCCGCCCCTTCCCGCGGAGTCTCGTTTACCCCATGGCATGACCTCCGGTGCGCGGCACGGCAGAGGCGCCATCGGAGGCGACCGGCAGCGAGATGGTCACGGTCGTGCCGCGACCCCATTCGCTCTTGACCTCGATCGCGCCTTCGTGCCGCTCGACGATCCGCTTGACGAGCGGCATGCCCAGGCCGATGCCAAAGGCCTTCGTGCTGAACAGCGGCCGGAAGATCTTGTCGCCGATGTCGGGACGAATGCCGGGCCCGTTGTCGGAGACCTGCAGCTCGAAATGATCGTCGACGATCCGCGTCGCGATGCCAAGCTCGCCCGGCCGGGCCGGCTCATCATCCCGCTGCTCGACGGCTTGTTGGGCATTCTGAAGGACGTTCACGAAGGCCAGATGCAGCTTCTCGCTGTCGATCAGAACGGTCGCCCTGGACCGCAGATCGGTCTTGAGGCTCACGCCGTCCGAAAGCCTCTGCTCGGCGAGCTGCGCGGCGACCCAGGCGTCCATCTCGACCGGTCGGACCACGATCTCCTTGTCGCGCGAGAAGTCCAACAGGTCCTCGATGATATGGACGCAGCGCCAGATGCTGCGCTGCATGCGGTCCAGCTCGTCGCGGATCGCCTGTCCGGAGCCGTTGAGACGCTTCTGCAGAACGGCGGCCGAGGAGTTCAGCGTGCCCAGCGGATTGCGCAGCTCGTGACTGACCATCGCCGTCAGCTCGCCGATCGTCGCCAGCCGTTCGCGCTGCATCAGCTCCTGCCGGGTCTCGCTGAGGGCTTCGAGCGAGGCCACCAGCTCGCGCTCGGCGAGCTCGCGGCTTTCGTGGGCGAGCACGATCCACCAGGCACCCATGCCGATCAGGATCAAGGAGGCCAGGTAGACCCGGAAGAGCAGCGCGCCGCTCTCCGCGCTCACCGCCGGCGGGTCGAGGTCGATCATGCGGTAAGTGAGCAGGAACACGGCGGCGGTGACCACGGCCAGGGCCAGGAAAACGCCGAGGAACTTGGCCAGGCGCTGCACCAGGTGCGGCGGCATGCTGCGCTGAAAGCCGGGTTCCGCGACGCCGGCCTCCGGAACTTCGTCGTGAGCCTGGGGCAGCTTGCAGGAATCGTGGCAGTGGGCGTCCAGGCTGCAGCAGAGCGAGCAGATCGGTCCCTCGTAGAAGGGGCAGTAGGCCATGTCCTGCGGCTCGTAGCGATAGGTGCAGATGCTGCACTGCACGGTGTCCTGTGCCTTGGCCGCCGGCGCCAGGTCGTCCTCCCGCGCGATGTAGTAGGCGCCCTTGGTGGCGATGCCGATCAGGATGGCCATGAAGAAGGCCGTGCCCAGGGAGAGCGCCGCGGCGTAGGCCTCGGCGGCCTCGCCCAGCACGCCGCCGACCGCGGCCAGCGAGATAATGGAGGCCAAGGCCATCGCGCCGCAGCCGACCGGGTTGATGTCATGGAGATGGGCACGCTTGAACTCGATGAAGGGCGGGCTGATGCCGAGCGGCTTGAGCACCACCAAATCGGCGAAGATGGCACCGATCCAGGCGATCGCCACGATCGAGTAGACGGCGAGCACGGTCTGCAGGGTCTCGAAGATGCCGAGCAGCATCAGCAGCAGCGAGATCAGGATGTTGAAGACCAGCCAGACGACGCGGCCCGGGTGGTAGTGGGTCACCCGCGAATAGAAGTTCGACCAGGCGAGAGAGCCCGCGTAGGCATTGGTCACGTTGATCTTGACCTGGGAGATCAGCACGAAGATCGTCGCCGCCGTCAGCACGATCCAGGCATCGTCGACGATGAAGCCGTAGGCCTGTATGTACATGTGGATCGGCTCGACCGCGTCGATGTAGTCGACGCCGCTGCCCACGGCCAGCACCGCGAGCAGGCTGCCGGCCAGGATCTTCAGGCCGCCGATCGAGATCCATCCCGGGCCGGCGGAGATCACCGCCGCCCACCAGCGCCAGCGGTTGTCCCGCGACTTGTCCGGCATGAAGCGCAGGTAGTCGACCTGCTCGCCGATCTGGACGACGAGAGAGAAAAGAACGCCGGTCGCCGCGCCGAACTGCAGGTAGTTGAAGCCGGAGGCCGTGCCGTCGATGCCGGCGAACTGCACCCAGTCCGACAGAACCTCCGGCTGCTTGTAGAAAATGAAGAAGAAAGGCGCGAGCAGCATCACGACCCAGATCGGCTGGGTCACGAGCTGCAGCCGGCTGATCAGGGTCACGCCGAGGAAGGTGATGGGAATGATGACGATGGAGGAAAGGATGTAGCCGAACACGATCGGCAGGCGGAAATAGATCTCCAGGGCCTGGGCCATGATCGCGGCCTCGAGGGCGAAGAAGATGAAGGTGAAGCCCGCGTAGATCAGCGAAGTGATGGTCGAGCCGATGTAGCCGAAGCCCGCGCCGCGGGTCAGCAGATCCATGTCGATGCTGTGCTTGCTCGAATAGTAGGCGATCGGCAGGCTGGTGACGAAGACGATCAGGCAGACCGCGATGATCGCGGGGAAGGCGTTACTGAAGCCGTAGGTGAGCGTGATCGCGCCGCCGATCGCTTCCAGGGCGAGGAAGGAGATCCCGCCGAGCGCCGTGTTGGTGATCGTGAAGGTCGGCCACTTTCGAAAGGAGCGCGCCGTATAGCGGAGCGCGTAGTCCTCCAGGGTCTCGTTGGCGATCCAGGCCTGGTACGAGCGCCGCGGCCGTACCGTCTCCGTCGTGATGCTCATGGCCGGTCCGCTGCCCCAGCTCAGCGCGTCAAGTCCCGTCGAAGACTGCCACGTGCCACTTCGGCTGTACAACGCCCCTGCAAGGCGTGGCGGGCTCGGCGGCTAGTGGTTCAATTCCGACACTTGAGTCCGATGAAATTGGATCAAGTGTCGACCAGAATTGAACCCAATCAAAGATCCACCTAGTGGGACGGCCCGACGTTCCGGGATCGGAATGTCGGAGTCGAACCACTAGCATCCGGCACGAAACGCGTGATCAGCGTCTCGC